>NZ_JAWCTQ010000017.1:0-131239 GCF_032423885.1 Streptomyces tamarix
CCACGGTGGGGCCCCCCCCCCCGCGCCCCCGGGCGCGGCCGGCACGGGGGCTCCACGGACCTGGCCGCCCCCACGGGCCGCGCCCGCCGCGCGGGTCCGCCCCGCGGGGGCCGCGGCGCCCGGCCCGCACGGGCCGGCCCCTCCGGGCGGGTCAGGCCGGGCCCGTACGCCCCGGCCGGGCACCGCAGGTCCCGGTGGACCGCCCGCGGTGGTCGCGCCGCGGGAGAGCGGTGCTCACCGGCGGTCGAGGGCGTCCAGGCCCTCCAGCGCCTCCGTCAGCCACGCCACCCAGAACCGCTCCAGCTCGACCCCGCCCCGCAGCACCAGGTGCCGCAGCCGGTCCGCCTCCGTGTCCCGCTCCGGCGGGAACTGCCGCCGCTCCATCTCCAGGTACTCGTCCAACTGCGCCTGGTGGAGGTCCCGATGGCGGCGCAGCTCGTCCGCCATGCCCTCCGTGCCCACCACGGCCGCGGCGCGCAGGCGCAGCAGCAGCGCGCTGCGGATCGGCTTCGGGTCCTCGGTCCGTCGCGTCCAGTCGGCCAGTTCCGCCCGGCCGGCGGGCAGCACCTCGTACTCCTTCTTCTGCCCGCGGACGGGCGTCGCCGGGGCGGGCAGGGCGCGGATCAGCCCCGCCTGCTCCAGCTTCCCCAACTCCCGGTAGATCTGCTGGTGGGTCGCCGACCAGAAGTAGCCGATCGACCGGTCGAAGCGCCGGGTCAGTTCGAGACCCGAGGACGGCTTCTCGAGCAGAGCGGTGAGGATCGCGTGCGGGAGTGACATGCCCGCATCCTAGGGACCGGCGGACCGCGTCACCCCGGCGGGCGGCCCCGGCCCGGGCGGCCCCGGGCGGGGTGGGGCGACCCGCGCCTACAGCGTCGCCGCCAGGCGCGTGCCCTGGTCGATCGCCCGCTTCGCGTCCAGCTCCGCCGCCACGTCCGCGCCGCCGATCAGATGGGCCCGGACGCCGGCCGCCGCCAGCTCGTCGTACAGGTCGCGGCACGGCTCCTGGCCGGTGCACAGGACCACCGTGTCGACCGGCAGCGTACGGGCCTCGCCGTCGACCGTGATGTGCAGGCCCTCGTCGTCGATGCGTTCGTACGCCGCCCCGGCGACCATCGCCACGCCGCGGTGTTTCAGCTCCGTCCGGTGGATCCACCCGGTCGTCTTGCCCAGGCCGGCGCCCACCTTGGTCGTCTTGCGCTGGAGCAGCGTCACCCGGCGCGGCGGCCTCGGCCGCTGTGGGGCGCGCAGCCCGCCCCGCTCGCCGTACGACGTGTCGACGCCCCACTGGCGGAAGTACGTCTCCGGGTCGAGGCTCGCGCCCTCGCCGCCGTCCGTGAGGTACGCGGCGACGTCGAAGCCGATGCCGCCCGCGCCCAGGATCGCCACCCGCTCACCGACCGGCGCGCCGCCGCGCAGCACGTCCAGGTACCCGACGACGCTCGGGTGGTCGACGCCGTCGACGGCCGGGGTGCGCGGGGTGACACCGGTGGCGACGACCACCTCGTCGTAGCCGTCCAGCATGCCGGCCGAGACGCGCGTGCCGAGCCGCACGTCCACGCCGCGCAGCTCCAGTTGCGTGCGGAAGTAGCGGAGCGTCTCGCCGAACTCCTCCTTGCCCGGCACCCGCTTCGCCACGTTCAGCTGGCCGCCGACCTCCTCGGCGGCGTCGTAGAGCGTGACCTCGTGGCCCCGCTCGGCCGCCGTCACCGCGCAGGCGAGGCCGGCCGGCCCGGCGCCGACCACGGCGATCCGCTTGCGCAGCCGCGTGGGGGAGAGGACCAGCTCCGTCTCGTGGCAGGCCCGCGGGTTGACCAGGCAGGACGTGATCCTGCCGCTGAAGGTGTGGTCCAGGCACGCCTGGTTGCAGCCGATGCAGGTGTTGATGGTCTCCGGACGGCCCCCGCGCGCCTTCGCCACGAAGTCCGGGTCGGCGAGGAACGGCCGGGCCAGCGACACCATGTCGGCGCGTCCGTCCGCCAGGACCTCCTCGGCGACCTCGGGGGTGTTGACGCGGTTGCCGGTGACCAGCGGCACCGACACGGCGCCCATCAGCCGCTTCGTGACCCAGGTGTACGCGGCGCGGGGCACGGAGGTGGCGATGGTCGGGATCCGGGCCTCGTGCCAGCCGATGCCGGTGTTGATGATCGTCGCGCCGGCCGCCTCGATCTCCTTCGCCAGCGCGACCACCTCCTCCAGCGACGAGCCGCCGGGCACCAGGTCCAGCATGGAGAGCCGATAGATCAGGATGAAGTCCTCCCCGACCCGCTCGCGGGTGCGGCGGACGATCTCCAGCGGGAAGCGCGTCCGGTTCTCGTACGAGCCGCCCCACCGGTCGTCGCGGTGGTTGGTCGCGGCGGCGATGAACTCGTTGATCAGGTAGCCCTCGGAGCCCATGATCTCGACGCCGTCGTACCCGGCGGACTTCGCCAGCTCCGCCGTCCGCACGTAGTCCTCGACCGTCTGCTCGACCTCGGCGTCCGTCAGGGCGTGCGGGACGAACGGGCTGATCGGCGCCTGGAGGGCGCTCGGCGCGACCAGCCGGGGGTGGTACGCGTAGCGGCCGAAGTGGAGGATCTGCAGGGCGATCCGCCCGCCCGCCGCGTGCACCGCGTCCGTCACGACGCGGTGCTGCCCCGCCTCCTGCGCGGTGGTGAGCTTGGCGCCGCCGTCGTACGGCCGCCCCGCCTCGTTCGGGGCGATGCCGCCCGTCACGATGAGGGCCGCCCCGCCCCGGGCGCGGGCCGCGTAGAAGGCGGCCATCCGCTCGAAGCCGTTCTCCGCCTCCTCCAGGCCGACGTGCATGGAGCCCATCAGCACCCGGTTGGGCAGGGTGGTGAAGCCCAGGTCGAGCGGGCTCAGCAGGTGCGGGTACGGGGACGGGCTCGGGCTCGGGGTCGGGGTCATGCGGGGCGCCTCCTCGCGCGCGGTGTCATCGCCCCTGTTGTAGACGACCGCGCCCCCGTTGTGCAACAAGTTGCATAATCAGGAGGGCGTGAGCTGCGGCACCCCCGCCCCGCGGCCGGTCACCCCCGCCGGGCGGACCGCGCCCCCCACGCGTCCAGCTCCTCCGGCGTGCCCGGCACCGGCTCGTCGGCGCCCATCAGCCCCCGCGCCCGCAGCAGCCGCGCCACCGCCATCGCCCACGGCCGCCGCAGCCGCGCCGCGTCCAGCAGCTCCGCGTCCCCCAGCAGCTCCTCCACCGGCCCCGCGCGCAGCCCGCCCGGCGTGAGCACCGCCGCGTCGTCCGCCCACCGCAGCGCCAGGTCCACGTCGTGCGTGGCCATCACCACCGTCGTCCCCGACCCCCGCAACCCGTCCAGCGCCGCCAGCAGCCGCTCCTGCCCGTGCGGGTCGAGCCCCGCCGTCGGCTCGTCCAGGATCAGCACCCGGGGCCGCATCGCCACGGCGCCCGCGATGGCCGCCCGCTTCCGCTGCCCGTACGACAGCAGGTGCGTCGGCCGGTCCTCCAGGGCCGTGATGTCCAGCGCCTCCAGCGCCGCCCGCACCCGGGCCCGCACCTCGCCCTCCGGCAGCCCCAGGTTCATCGGCCCGAACGACACGTCCTGCCCCACCGACGCCGCGAACAACTGGTCGTCCGGGTCCTGCACCACCAGTTGCACCGTCGTGCGCAGCCTGGTGAGGCCCTTCCGGTCGTACGCCACGTCCTCACCGGCGACCCGCAGGCGTCCGCTTCGGCACCGCAGCCCGCCGCTGAGCAGCCGCAGCAGCGTCGTCTTGCCGCTTCCGTTGCGGCCCAGCACGGCCAGCGACCGCCCCTCCGGCACGGCGAAGTCGATCCCGGACAGCACGGCGGGACCGTCCTCGTAGGCGAACCCCGCCCCGACCAGCTCGACCACGGCGGGTCCCGGCATCACAGCCACCTCTCCAGTACCAGGGTGAGGGCGACCACCGCCGCCAGCAGCGCCGCCGTCGCGGCGAGGAAACGCCGGTCCACCCGCGCGTCGGGCACCAGCACCCGCAGCGTGCCGTCGTAACCGCGCCCCGCGAGCCCCGTCTGCAACCGCGCCGCCCGGTCGAAGGCCCGCACGAACGCCGTCGCGGCCAGCCCCGCCACCGACCGCCACGCCGCCGCGCGGCCCGCCAGCCCGAGCCGCGCCGCCTGCGCCTGCCGGATCCGCGCCACCGCGTCCAGCAGCAGGAAGCCGATCCGGTACATCACCAGCGCGACGTCCACCACCGGCGCCGGCACCCCGGCCCGCACGAGCCGGGGCAGCACGTCCGACACGGGCGTGGTGAACGCGAACAGCAGCAGCCCCAGCGACGCCGCCGACGTGCGCAGCAACACCTGGCCGGCGTGCACCGGGCCTCCCGGCGCCAGCGCCACGAACCCGGCCGGACCGCCGACCTGG
Source organism: Streptomyces tamarix (assembly GCF_032423885.1). Classification (NCBI taxonomy): domain Bacteria; kingdom Bacillati; phylum Actinomycetota; class Actinomycetes; order Kitasatosporales; family Streptomycetaceae; genus Streptomyces; species Streptomyces tamarix. Next base: position 4,374 of record NZ_JAWCTQ010000017.1, read on the forward strand.
AACAGCAGCGGCACGGCGCCCGTCACGCAGAACCCGAGCGGCAGCCGCCACGCCCGCCACAGCCGGCGCGGCGCCACCCCGGCCGGGCCCAGCAGCACCGCCACCGCCACCGCCATGACCAAGGCCGCGCCCGGCCACGGCGGCAGGGACACCGCGCACCCCGTCAACCCGAAGCCCAGCACGGCCTTCTCGGCCGGATGGCGGCGGCGCCAGCGACTGCCGTGCGCCACCACGTCGATGGGCAGCACCCGCGCTACTCCCCGGACGCCGCGGGCCCGTCGGCCCGGGCGCCGGCCGCGGCACCGCCCCCGCCCCCGGCACCGGCGGAGGCACCGGCCCGGGCCCGCTCCGCGCCCTGCCGCCGGCCGCGCCGCAGCCCGAAGTAGTACGCCAGCACCCCCGCACCGAGCGCCGCCTGCAGGGAGAACAGCGCCGACTCGACCTCCCCGGACGGCGGTTCGTACAGCGGGGTGAACCACGGCTCGTAGTCCGGGGCGTTCTCCGTGATCGCCGTCTCCGCCTGCGCGTCGGCGCCCGCGAACGGCTCCTCCTCGCCCTCGCCGAGACCCAGCGCCAGCGGCAGCACCGCCAGCGCCGCGACCACCAGCAGGATCAGGGCGTTGATCCTCGCGTCACGGCTCATCGGACCGTCGTCCCCTTCGTCGCGCCCGCCGCCGGGAGCACCCCGAGCCGCGCCAACTCGCCCTTGCTGGACTGCCGCAGCAGCCGCATCACCAGGACCGTCAACAGGCCCTCGCTGACCGCGAGCGGCACCTGCGTCACCGCGAAGATCCCCCCGAACTTCGCGAGCGCCCCCGCGAAGCCGCTGCCCGGGTCGGGGAACGCCAGCGCCAGCTGCACGCTCGTCACGCAGTACGTGGACAGGTCCGCGACGAACGCGCCGGAGAACACGGCTCCCATCAGCGGCACACCGGACCGGCGCAGCAGCCGGTACGTCCCGTACCCGGCCCACGGGCCGACGACCGCCATGGAGAAGGCGTTCGCGCCGAGCGTCGTGAGCCCGCCGTGCGCCAGCAGCAGCGCCTGGAACAGCAGGGTGATCGTGCCGAGCACCGCCATGACCGGCGGCCGGAACAGGATGGCGCCCAGCCCCGTACCGGTGGGGTGGGAGCAGCTGCCCGTCACGGACGGGATCTTCAACGCGGACAGGACGAACGTGAACGCCCCCGCCGCGCCGAGCAGCAGCGTCGAATCGGGGTTGGCCCTGACCTCCCGGGTCAGGGCCCGGACACCGTGGACGACGAACGGGGCGGCCGCCACCGTCCAGGCGACCGCGTGCTCCCGGGGCAGGAACCCCTCGGCTATGTGCATGTGGGAAGACCCTCTCCAGCACCTCGTGGATGGACAACGCGCCTTGGCCGGTCTCCTGGCTGACGGGTCGTACCGCCTCGGCTCCGCCTTCCCGGACGCCGCGGTCTCCCGCGGCGGTCCAGTGGCTTCCCCGCCTTCGCGGGGGGTGGAGCCGGACTTCCCGATCACAGTGGCGAGGGCCGCACCGGTTTCACACCGGTTTCCCGTACACCAAGGCCCTGCGACAGTAGTGCGTTGTCCTGCCCCCTCACAACCGCGTCCCGGTCACGCCTTGCGGTACTGGTACGCCTCTGAGGCCGCGGCCTCCACCGCTTCGAGTCCGCCGCCCGCCGCCGCGGTGACCACGGCCGCGACCGCGCCCTCCACGAGCGGCGCGTCCACCAGTCGCGTCCCCTCCGGCAGCTCGTCGCCCTCGGCGAGCAGCGCCTTCACCGTCAGGACGGCGCTGCCCAGGTCCACGAGCACCGCCACGCCGGCGCCCCGGTCCACCTCGTGCGCCGCCCGGGCGATCAGCTCCGCGTCGGTGCCGAGCCCGCCGTCCGGACCGCCGCCCGCCGCCGCCACCGGCACCCCGGCCGCCCCACCGGCCAGGCCGCGCGCCAACTCCACGACGGCCGCGGCGACCTGGGCGCTGTGCGAGACGAGGACGATCCCGACCGGCCCGCCCGCTTTCGCCGTGCCCGCCCCGGTCACGCGGCCACCTCCTCGAGCGCCGCGAACAGCAGTGCCGACGAGGTGGCACCCGGGTCCTGGTGACCGACCGACCGCTCCCCGAGGTAGCTGGCCCGCCCCTTGCGGGCGAGCATCGGCACGGTCGCCGCCGCGCCCTCGGCGGCGGCCCGCGCGGCCACCGCGAAGTCGCCGCCCCGCCCGAGCGCGTCGACACCGGGCTCCAGCGCGTCCAGCATCGTCTTGTCCCCGGCCGCCGCCCCGCCGAGCTGAGCCACCGCCGCGACGCCCGCGCCGAGCGCCTCGGCGAGGGCCTGCGGCGTCACCTCGGCGGCGTCGCCCAGCGCCTTGCCCGCGCGGCGCAGCAGCGTCCCGTACAGCGGGCCGGACGCCCCGCCGACCGTCGAGACCAGCCGCCGCCCCGCGACCAGCAGCACCGCGCCCGGCGTGGGCTGCGGCTCCGCCTCCAGCGCCGCCGTCACCGCCGCGAAGCCGCGCCGCATGTTCGCCCCGTGATCGGCGTCGCCGATCGTGGAGTCCAGGTCGGTGAGGCGGTCGGCCTCCCGGTCCACGGCCGCCGCGGCGGCGGCCATCCACCGCTGGAAGAACCCGGCGTCCAACACGGCGCTCACCGCCCCCACCGCAGCGCCGGAGTCTGCACGGGCGCGTCCCACAGCCGCAGCAGCTCCTCGTCGGCCTGACACACCGTCACCGATGCGCCCGCCATGTCCAACGACGTCACGTAGTTCCCGATGAGCGTCCGCGCCACGGGCACCCCGCGCTCCCCGAGGACCCGGTGCACCTCGGCCCCGAAGCCGTACAGCTCCAGCAGCGGAGTCCCGCCCATCCCGTTGACCAGCAGTATCACCGGCCCGGACGGGTCCAGGTCGTCGAGTACGGCGTCCACGGCGGCGTCGGCGATCTCCCGCGCCGTCATCATCGGCCGCCGCTCCCGCCCCGGCTCGCCGTGGATGCCGACGCCCCACTCCAGTTCGCCGGGCGGCAGGTCGAACGTGGGGCCGCCCTTCGCGGGCGTACTGCACGCGCTCAGCGCCACCGCGAAGCTCCGCGACGCGGCGTTCACCCGCCGGGCGACCGCCTCGACCCGCTCCAGCGGCGCGCCCTCGTCGGCCGCCGCCCCCGCGATCTTCTCCACGAACAGCGTCGCCCCGGTCCCGCGCCGCCCGGCCGTGTGCAGGCCGTCCGGCACGGCCACGTCGTCGTCGACGAGGACCTTGGCGACCTGGACGCCCTCGTCCTCGGCGAGTTCCGCCGCCATGTCGAAGTTCAGTACGTCACCGGTGTAGTTCTTCACGACGAACAGCACCCCCGCGCCGCTGTCCACCGCGGCCGCGGCCCGCACCATCTGGTCCGGGACGGGCGAGGTGAAGACCTCTCCCGGACAGGCCGCGGAGAGCATCCCGGGCCCCACGAACCCGGCGTGCAACGGCTCGTGCCCCGACCCGCCCCCCGAGACGAGCGCCACCTTCCCGGCCACGGGCGCGTCCCGCCGCACCACGATCCGGTTCTCGACGTCCACGGTGAGCTCCGGATGCGCGGCCGCGAACCCCCGCAGGGCGTCGGCGACCACGGTCTCGGGCACATTGATCAGCATTTTCAACGGTGCCTCCCGGCAAGGTTGTCTCGTAGGGGAGCGGGCGTGTCCTCACAGCCCGGGGGCTGCTCCGCGAGAGGCGGGTCCTGGCGGTCCACGGCCCTCGGGGGCGGGTCCCCGGCGGGGCTGGTCCGACTCTATGCCGAGTCGCCTGACATGGCATCAAGTAAAGGGGCGGGAGCGCCGGTCCGTTCGAAGCACCGCGTCGAGCGGGGGCGCACCGTACGAAGGGTCCTTCCGGTCACGGACCCGCCGGGCGGCCGCAAGGCGGCCGTCCGTCCCGCACGCCCTCCTCGGGGCGCGTGGAGGCGGGCACGCCCACGGGAGGTGAGCCCCCGGTGGCGCGACGGGCCGGCCGCCGGACGCGGGGAGGCCCGGCAACGGCCGGGGGCGGCCGGGCGGTTCGGGCGCGGCGGGACGGACGCGGTGGCACCGGAGGACCGCCGCTCGGGGACGACCCGCGCGAAGGGCCGCGGTTCCGAGAGGACCGGGGCGCGGCGGGCCCCGGGGGTTCCGGAGGGGCGCCGGGCGCCCCGGCCGACGGTTCCCCCGCGGGCGCGTCCGCGTGAAGGACGGCGGCACGGCCTCCGTGTGGACGGCCCGGTGTGCTCTCACGGTCACCCGCCACCGGCCGGGCCGGACAACCGGCGCCCCGGAGCGCGCACGCGGGACTTCAGAGCGCGCACGCGGTGCCCCCGGAGCGCGTCGCGCGCCGCGGGGACACCGCCGCGCCGGGGTGAGGACGCAGAGCGCCGCGCGCACCGCCCCGTGCGGCCGGTCCCGGGCCCCGCGCGACCGGTCGCGGTCGGTTCCGGCGCGGGAGCGGAGGCCCACGCCGTCGGCAGGGGGAGCCAGGACCCCGGCCGCCGGCTCCGGCCGGGCGGACCGCGCCCTCGACGCCGGTCGTACGCCTCCCGCCCCGCCCTCCCCGCTGCGACCGGCGACCCGGCCGCCCCGCGCGCCCTCCCCTCCTCCGGACCGGCCGTGCCCGCCCTCCAGGGTTCCCGGCGCCCGCGCCGCGTCCTCGCCCCGCGCGGCCTTCCGGTGAGGTCGCGGTGGCGACACGGCGCCCCGCCCCCGGTGTCCCGCCACGTCCGGCGCCCCGCCTCCGGCGTCCCGGCGCGCCCGCCACCACGGCGGCGGTGCCCGGCGGGACCGGGGGCGGACGGCGGGGAGAGCCGGGGCCGGGCCTCCCCGCGCCGGGCACGGACCGCGCCCCCGCCGGGCCCGCGGGCCCGGGAGCCGTACGCCGGCCGGGTGGTGGCGCAGGGGGCGCGCCCGGGAGGCGGGCCGGGGGCCGCCGACGCACAGTGAGGGTATGACGGACCACGACAAGCCGGCAGCGGCGGCGGCGGTGCGGGGTCTCGATCCCGTGATCTCACTCGCCATGTGCGTGCAGGCGGGGCCCGGCGTGTACGCCCTGCTGCTGGGCGCGGGCATGTCGCGGGACGCCGGCGTGCCCACGGGATGGGAGATCGTCACGGACCTGGTGCGCCGGGCCGCCATCGCCCGGGGCGCGGACGTGCGGCTCGCCGTCACCGACCCCGAAGCCTGGTGGGCCCGCCACGGGGACGGAGGACCGCTCGGCTACTCCGCCCTGCTGGAGGCGCTCGGCGGCACCCCGGCCGCCCGGCACAAACTGCTGCGCGGCTACTTCGAGCCGGACGACGAGGACCGGCAGGAGGGGCTCAAACGGCCCGGGGTGGCGCACCACGCGGTGGCCCAACTGGTGGCGCGGGGCTGGGTGCGCGTGGTGCTGACCACCAACTTCGACCGGCTCACCGAGCAGGCGCTGGAAGCCGCGGGGGTGCAGCCGCAGGTCATCCACAGCCCCAACAGCCTCCCCGGGATGACACCGCTGGCGCACGCCCGGGCCACGGTCGTCAAACTGCACGGCGACCTGACCGACCTGGAGGCCCGCAACACCGAGCGCGAGCTGGAGGAGTACCCGGCCGCCTGGGCCGGCCTGGTGGACCAGGTGCTCGACGAGTACGGACTGATCGTCTGCGGCTGGTCGGCCCAGTGGGACCGCGCGCTGGTCGCCTGCCTCGAACGTCGCGCCACGCGCCGCTATCCCGTGTTCTGGGCCGTCCCGCACGGCCCCCGGGGCAAGGCCGCGGAGCTCGTCGCCCGCAACGAGGCCGTGGTGATCCAGGGCCTGACGGCCAGGGAGTTCTTCCCCGGCCTCCTGACCCGGGTCGAGGCCCTGGAACACCTGGCGGCGCCCGCGCCGACCCGGGAACTGTCCGTGGCGCGCCTCAAACGCGCCCTGCCCGACCCGGTCCGCCGCATCGAGCTGCACGAGCTGGTGGACGCCGAGGCGATGCGCGTCGTGGAACGCCTCGCGGACGGCCGCCGCTACCCGCCCGTCGAGCGGGCCGCGGGCCCGGAGGCGTACCGGGAGAGGCTGGAGCGGTACCAGAGCGACTGCGACACGCTGCTGCACCTGATGGCCGTCGGCGCGTTCCACGACGAGGCCGGGACGCACGCGCGGGTGTGGGTGCGCGCGCTCCAGCGACTGCTGAACGTGCGCGGGGACGGCGGTGGCGAGCCGGGCGCCGCACTGCACCTGTACCCGGCCCTGCTCGCCCTGTCCGCCGCCGGCAGCGCCGCCGTCCTGGCCGGCCGCGACGACCTGCTGGGCCGGTTGCTGCTCGAACCGGTCCTCGCCCACCCCTCCGCGACCCACCCCGGTTCCCGCCGGACCTCCACCGACCCCAAGCCCGCCGTGCTGGCCCTGCGCACGGGGGAAGTCCTCGGCGCCGGCGAACTCCTCAACGCCCTCCTGGACGAGCCGTACCCGCCGCCGCTCGCCCAGACGTCACACAGCACGTGGCTGCGCGAACGGCTGCGGGAGGCGCTCGCCGAACCGGCCGCCGGCAGCGACCGCGCGATCTCCGACGCGTTCGACCACTACGAGTACCTCACCGTGCTCCTCCAGGTGGACCTCTCGGAACCCCCGATGACGCTGGGCGAGTTCACCCTTCCGGACCGCTGGGACGGCGAAGGGCGGCTCCGTGTCGCCGCGCGCGTGCAGGCCCGTTTCTCCGAGTCCTGGCCCATGCTCCGCAGCGGCGCGTTCGACGGCGAGATCCAACGGGCCCACACGGCCGCGGCCGTCGTGGACGTCCTGTGCGTCCAGAGCTACATGGAGGTGGTGGGACGGGAGCCGTTCCGCTGACACGGCGGGCGCCCCCGCGGCCGGCTCCGGCGGCGGGGGCGCGGGAGCCGACCGCGAAGGCACCCGCCGAGGCGGGGTGGTGTCGGGCGGCTACGACCGGCCGGCGGCCTCCTCGATGGCGTTGTGGAACAGGCAGAGCTTGGCGTCCTCGGCGAGGAAGTACTTGTCGACCTTGTAGGCGATGGTGGCGAAGTCGAGCCGGCCGTCGCCGTCGAAGTCGGCGATGGCGATCCTCGCGGCGCTGTCCGAGGACACCCGCCACTTGGTGAACACACCGGCGGCGATGTCCAGCACCTTGTAGTAGAAGACGCCCTGCCAGGGGTACGGCCCGCGCAGCGCGACCAGGAACTCGTCGTCGCCGTCGTTGTCGAAGTCCGCGCAGACGATCTGGTGGCTCGGGCCCTCGCCGAGTTCGTTGGGGTCGCCGAAGACGTCCAGGACGATCCGGCGCCAGGTCGCCTCGGCCACCGGGGTGCCGGGCCGTTCCTTGACGTACGCCGCCACGGTGTTGCCGTGGAAGGGCTCGGTGGCCACGACGTACGCGTGCGGGTCGTTCCCGATCCGTCCGGCGCCGACGTCGCCGCTGCCCTTGAATCCGGTCTGGTCGAACCGCTCCTGTTCGCCGGAGCCGACGCGCGTGGTGGTGAACCGGTGCTCGCGCTCGTCGTAGTGGAGCCAGGTCACGCCCTCCTCGGTGGCGAGCAGGATCGAGTCGAGGTGTCCGTGGCCGGGCAGCGGGTTCTTCTGGATCTCCACCCCGTGGATCATGCGGAAGTGGGTGCCGTCGATGACGCGCTTGTCCCAGGGCTGGCGGACGTCGCCGCCGGGGCTGAACAGCACGACGGGGACGAGGGCGTGGACGTGCCGGGCCCCCACGGTCGGCAGGGCCATCAGTTCGAGCTTGCGGGTCTGGGTGAAGTGGCCGAGGCGCAGCCGGTGCATGGCGGTCTCACGGCCGATGTAGTGGCGCTTCCAGCGCGCTTCGTAGTCGGGTCCGCCGGTGTTCTCGATCCAGTCGATCTTCCCGCCCCGGGGGTCGGGGTCGTCGATGCGGCCGCCCGGGCCGTACAGCTCGTAGCAGACCACGACGTCGGGGTGGCCGTTGCCGGAGATGTCCCCCCAGTGGGCGCCGATCGGCATGTGGAAGCCGTCGGCGACCAGCCGCCGCTGCCAGTCGGGATTCCGGTACCAGTAGAGCTCGCCGAGGTACAGCCCGTGCCCGACCAGGTCGGGCCGGCCGTCGCCGTCGATGTCGGGGGCCTCCAGCCAGTAGCCCTCGTTGAGGTTGTCCTCCAGGACCTCGCGGGTGAACCGGGGGAGGCGGATGTTCAGGGGGGTGCTCGCGCCCATGGGAGGTGCCTTCCGGTGAGGGGTGCGGTCGGATCGGGTCAGCCGAGGGCCCGGGCCAGGTAGGCGCGGGCGGTCTGGGCGTGGTGCAGCGGCGGGTGCCCGGCGTGCGGGTCCTGTTCGGCCTCCACCACCAGCCAGCCCCGGTAGGACTCGCCCGGGCGGAGGGCCTTGAGGACGGCGTCGAAGTCGACGCCGCCGTCGCTGTCGCCGGGCACGGTGAAGATGCCCGCCTCGATGTACTCGCGGAAGCTGCCGTCGGCCAGGGTGCGGTCCGCGTGGACGTCGCTGCGGACGTTCTTCAGGTGGACGTGCGCGATGCGGTCGCGGTGGCGTTCGATGACTCCCGTCAGGTCGGCCCCCGCCCAGGTGAGGTGGCCGGTGTCCAGCAGGAGGCCGACGTGGCGCGGGTCGGTGTGCCGCATGAGCCGGTCGACGTCCTGCTCGGTCTGGACGCCGGTGCCCATGTGGGGGTGGTAGGCCAGGGTGAAGCCCTGGCTCGCGGTGATCTCGCCGAGCTTGTCCAGCCCTTCGCACAGGTCGGCCCACTGCTCGTCGGTGAACTCCGGTTTGTTGCAGCGCAGGCTGAGCGCCTGGAGGTGGGCGGACCCGCCGAACTCGGCGACGCCGATGACGCTGGTCCGCACCGGGGGGTCGCCCTCGTTGAACCGCTTCAGGAACTCCAGCACCTTCAGCAGCTCGCGGGCGGTGCGCCCGGAGCCGTCGGGCACGGTGAAGTACGTGCTCACCCACGGTTCGCTCACGCTGAGGCCGCGCAGGTGCATCGCGGCGATCAGCGCGTCGACGTCGGTGGTGAAGGTGTGGCCGATGCTGCACCCCTCGAAGCCGGCGAGCGCGATCTCGCTGAGGCACTGCTCCATGGGGATGTCGTTGCCGATGAGCGGGAAGTCGTCGTTGGTCCAGCAGGTGGGGGTGATGCCCAGGTGGATGCCCTCCGGGCGCGCAGTGGTCTGTACCGGCATGGTGGGGTCCAGGGGTCGGGGGTCAGTGTCCGGGGTGGCCCTTGACGATGGCGTCGACCGCGTGCAGCGCCATGGCGACGCTGGTGAGGGTGGGGTTGGACGCGTTGCCGAAGGGGTGCAGGCCGTTGCCGCCGAGGTAGAGGTTGTCGACGTGCCACACCTTGGAGTACTCGTCGACGACGCTGTCCAGCGGGCTCCTGCCCATGCGGGTGGTGCCCGCGATGTGCAGGGGCAGGCCCGGGGTGAGGAAGACGGGCTCCGAGCCGGGCATGAAGCCGCCCAGCACGGCGGCGGTGCGCAGCATGTGCTCGTTCATGCGGTCCGTCTCCTTCCGTTCGGCCTCGTCGAGGCAGAAGCGGAAGGTGGGCTGCGGCATGTCGAAGGTGTCGCGGAGCCGGCGCGAGAAGGTGACCCTGTTCTCCGGGTGGGGCCGGGAGATGCCGAACCAGCGCAGGTCGACGATGAGCCGGGGGTCGACGTTGGGCGGTACGGCGCCGTAGGTGAAGGCGTCCCGGTGGATCTGGCAGTGCCAGGGGCGCCCGTCGGTCACCAGCAGGGCCAGGTTCGGGTCCCGTTCCGTGGGGGGGAAGGGCACCGGGTCGGCGGTCTTGTCGCCGGAGCGCAGCCGCTTCAACTGGGCGGCGCGGTACTGGGCGACCCGGTCGGCGGCGGCCCCGGCCGGACCGCCACCGCTGTTGCCGTCGCCGTCGCCGGAGGCGGAGCGCAGGATCTCCTCGACGTGGTCCATGTGCGCCTGCTGCAGCACCACCTGGCAGAACGACATGGGCTGTTCGGTCAGGTAGCGGCCGAGCGCGGGCAGGGTGACGCCCGAGTTGAACAGCAGTTGCGGCGTCGGGACGGCGCCGCAGGCCACCACGTAGGTGTCGGCCCGCAGCCGCACCTCCTCGCGCACGTCGCGCAGGTTGCGCACCACGGCGTACCGGACCTGCTGCTCCTTGCCCGAACCGGTGATCTCCAGCCGGACGCACTGGTGCTCGGGCAGCAGCGTGAACGAGCCCCGCGGCGGTGTGTGGGCGGGGTCGGCCAGGTCGCCGAGGACGGTGTCGGCGGCCGACCACGTCACCGCCGAGGTCCGGGCGGAGTCGGCGCGGTCGCTGACCGCGAGGGGCAGTTCGGTGATGTCGGCGAACTCCTCCCCGGCCCGCTGCAGCACCTGCTTGACCAGCAGGTGCCGGGCGGAGGAGGCGAAGACGGAGGTGCTCCGGGCGAGCAGGGACTCCGCCGCGTCGTAGAGCCGGTCCATCTGCTTCTCGTCGATGGGGTAGTCCTGGCCGCCGTACCGCCGTTCCACCTCGGGGTGGAAGCGGGGCACCGCGCAGGTCCAGTGGGTGGCCATGCCGCCCACCGCGTACGTGGCCGCCGCCGCGGGCAGGTTGAGGTGCTTGCGCTGCTCCGGGTTCTGGTTGCGCATCGAGAAACCGGCGTACTTCTCCGGGTCGTAGGAGAACGCCGACGGGTCGAGCGTGAGCACCGGTTCCCTGTTGGTGGCGGTCGACAGGGGGAGCAGGTTGCCCCTGATGACGGAGACGAACAGGTCGATGTTCTTCTGGAACAAGTAGCTGTTCTTGAGGTGCTCGCCGTAGCGGCGGGACAGCTGGGCCCCGGCGTCGATCATCAGGACGCTCCCGCCCGCGTCCACCAGCCTGCGGGCGAAGGCGCATCCGACGGGGCCGCTGCCGATGACCAGCACGTCGGCCTCGCGGGAGACGGGCGCGTCGATGTCGTTCATGGACGTCCTTTCGGCCTGGCCGCGTCAGCGGCGCGGGCGGCTGCCGTGTGCGGCCGGTGCGGCGGCCCCGGACCCGGCGTGCGGGCTGTCGACGGCGGTGATGTCCGTCGTGCCGCTGAGCCACAGGGCGCTGTTGACGAGGCCGACCATGCTGAACGCCTGCGGCGTGTTGCCGAGGTGCCGGCCGGTGGCCGGGTCGTACTCCTCCGCGAGGAGCCCCACGTCGTTGCGCAGGCCGAGGAGCCGGTCGAACAGCTCCAGGGCCTCCTGCCGGCGGCCGGTGCCGTGCAGCGCGTCGACGAGCCAGAACGTGCAGACCAGGAAGGTGGCCTCGGAACCCGGCAGGCCGTCCACGCCGCCGTCCGCCTCCGGCCGGTAGCGCCGCAGGAAACCGTTCTCGCTCAGCTCCCGGCACACCGTGTCGACGGTGCCGCGGATCCGCGGGTCCCCCCAGGGCAGGAAGCCGACGCGCGGCAGGAGCAGGAGGGCGGCGTCCACCCCCTTCGACCCGTAGAACTGGGTGAAGGTGTTCCGCTCGGCGTCGAAGCCCCGCTCGCAGACCTCCTCGTGGACGCGGTCGCGCAGCGCCGCCCAGCGGTCCGCCGAGCCCCGGCACCCGTGGTGCAGCACCGAGCGCACCGCCCGGTCCAGGCCGGCCCACGCCATCACCTTCGAGTGCACGAAGTGGCGCGGTTCGCCGCGGACCTCCCACAGGCTGAGGTCGGGCTCCCGCCAGTTGCCCTCCAGGAAGTCCAGCAGGGCCCGCTGCATGTTCCAGGCCGTGTCGCTGGCGGCCATTCCGGCCTCACGACCGACGTAGAGGGATTCGAGGACCTCTCCCCACACGTCCAGTTGGAACTGGCGGGTGGCGGCGTTGCCGACCCGGACGGGGAGCGAGCCCTCGTACCCGGAGAGCCAGTCCAGCTCGTACTCGGGCAGTCGCCAGGTACCGTCGAGGCCGTACATGATCTGCAGGTCGGCGGGGTTGCCGGCGACCGCGCGCAGCAGCCAGTCCCGCCACCGGGTCGCCTCCTCCAGGTAACCGGTGGCGATGAGCGCCTGGAGCGTGAACGTGGCGTCGCGCAGCCAGCAGTAGCGGTAGTCCCAGTTCCGCGAGCCGCCGAGCTGCTCGGGCAGCGAGGTGGTGGCCGCGGCGAGGATGCCCCCGGTGGGCTGGTACGTCAGCGCTTTGAGGGTGATCAGGGAGCGCCGCACCGCGTCGTCCCACCGGCCGCGGTAGCCGCACCGGCTCGTCCAGCCCCGCCAGAACCGCTCGGTGGCCTCGATGGCCGGCAGCGCCTCGACCGGCGTGAGGGGGCTGACGAGGTGGGACGGCTTGTAGGTCAGGACGAAGGGCACCTGCTGGCCGGCCTCGACGGTGAACTCCGCCCGGGTGGTCATGTTCTCGCCGTACACCTCCACCGGGGTGTGCAGCCAGAACGCGTCCGGCCCGGCCACGGCCCGCAGTCCGTTGCCCGCGCGGTACACCCACGGGACGATCCGGCCGTAGTCGGGACGCAGCCGCAGGTCCATCCGCATGGCCACACGCCCGCTGAGGCCCTCGACCAGGCGCACCACGTCGGCGGCTTCGCCCCGCAGCGGCATGCAGTCCACGACGCGCACGCCGCCGTCGGCGGTGTGCCACTCGGTCTCCAGGACCAGGGTGTCGTCCCGGTACCGGCGCCGTGTCGCGGGGCCGCCCCCCGCCGGGGCCAGCAGCCACCGGCCGGCGCTGTCGTCGTGCAGCAGCGCGGCGAAACACGCCGGGGAGTCGAACCTGGGCAGGCACAACCAGTCGATCGACCCGTCGCGTCCCACCAGCGCACCCGAGTGCAGGTCGCCGACGAAGGCGTAGTCCTCGATGGCACTGACCATTCCGACGCTCCCTCGCACCGGCCGGCGGCCCGCGCCTTCGACCACCGTGCGCGCTGCGCACGGCGTCGGCGCGGCGGGTCACCACCGGGGCCCACGCGCTGCCGGTTCCCGACGCGTCCCGGCCCGGGGCCGGAACGGGCGCACGGCGGGCGGAACGGCACGTGAGCGGATGGTTGATGGATGTATCGCCCGGGGACGCGTGCCGGGCGTACGCCGCGTACTCGCGGACGGGTGACGGCCCGGGCGCGTGCGTGGGCACCTCGTCCAGCGTGGCACAGAGCGGGCGCGGGCGCGATTCGTCACCGTCGCGGCCGGCCGGCCTCCGCCGCCGGTGGGCCCGCCGGTTCTCCGGCCGGGGCCCGCGTGGGGTCTCGCCGACGCCGGGGGACGGCCCCGGCCACCACGTCGCCGTGCCAGCCGCGTCCCTCGCCGGGCGGCCGTGCGCACGGCTCCCCGGGCGGCACGCCTAGCGGACCCCGCCGGTCCCCGCCGCCGGTACCGGCCGCCGGAGCAGGTAGACGCCCGCGGTCGACACCAGGAGGGCCATGCACGCGATGAACACCAGCCCGGCGCCCTCCAGGCCGATCGGCCCGGCCAACAGCCCCACACCGATGACCGGCACCGAGATGCCCACGTAGGCCACCACGAACAGCGCCGAGATCACGGCCGCCCGCCGGTCCGCCCCGGTCACCTCGACGATCGCGGACACCGCCCCGCGGAACGCCAGCCCCTGCCCGCCCCCGCCGACGACCGCGCTCAGCACCACCAGCGGCAACAGATCCCACCACAACGCGCCCGCCAGCAGCACCAGCCCGGCGAGGAGCGCGGCGCAGCCCAGGGGCAGCGACCGGCCCACGCCGACCCGGCCGACGGCCAGTTGCCCGGCGGTCGAGGCGAAGAAGGCCAGCGCGACGACCAGTCCGCTCACCGCGCGGTTGTGCACGCCCAGGGACTGGGCGAGGAAGGACGGGCTGACCGACGTGAACACCCCGAACAGGGCGAACCCCACGAAGGAGGCGGCCGCCGCGGGCCCGAAGACCGCCCGCACCCGCGGGGGCAGGCCGGGCCGCTGCGGCCGTACGGTGCTCAGCGGCCGCCGCTCCCGCACGGTCTCCGGGAGCCACAGCAGGACGGCGGCCGAGCAGGCCACCAGGGCGAGGTGAACGGCGAACGGCAGGTACAGCGGCCAGTCGGCGTACTGCGCGAGCACCCCGGCGAGCAGCGGACCGCAGCCCAGCCCGCCCATGTTCGCGGCGGTCGCCACGAACGTGGCCCGCGCGGCGCCGCCGCGCGGCGCCGTCTCCATCACGTACGCCGTGGCGGCCCCGGTGAACAGGCCGGCGGACAGCCCCGACAGCAGCCGCCCCGCGTACAGCCAGCCCAGCGCGGTGGCGAAGAGGAAGCAGAGGGCGCTCGCGGTCGCGAACCCCAGGCCCCACGCGAGCACCGGACGCCTGCCCACGGCGTCCGAGGCGTTGCCCGCCAGCAGCAGCACTCCGATGACTCCGACGGCGTAGACGGCGTACACGACGGTGATCGTGAGGTCGGAGAAGTCGAACTTCTGCTGGTAGAGGCCGTAGAGAGGGGTCGGCAGCGTCGTACCGGCCATGCAGACGGCGAACACCGCCCCGCTGAGCAGGCACCGCCGCCAGCCCCGAAGACCACCGTCCATACCGCCGACGGTAATCGCGCCCCGCGCCCCCCGCAGCCCGGCGCGCGGCCGCATCCGGGCCCGGGCCCGGGGCGGCGCGTCAGGCGGCGAGCCCGCCGGAGGCGGCCTTGATCAGACCGTTCAGCCAGGCCTGGTGGCCGTTGAGCATGGGGTCGGGGACCTGCCGGGCCAGTTCGGCGGCGGGCCGGCCGCTCTGCGTCTCCTGGGTGAGGACGCGGACCCGGCCGCCGGGCAGGTCCTCGACCAGCCAGGCGTGCAGCACGTCGAGCCGCTCCTCGGGCGTGCCCTCCTGGTGGGCCGTCCAGGACAGGCGGCCCGGGACCCCCTCGGCCGGGGCCTGGAACTCGACGACGCGGGCGTGCTGGGTGCGCACGGACGGGAAGCCGACGGGCTCGAAGGTGAAGGCGACGCCGTCCTCCAGCACGGGGCCGCCGCCCTCCGGGAAGGCGATGCCGGCGATGTTGCCGTAGTACGACTCCCAGGTGGAGGTGTCGGTCAGGTAGTGCCAGACCCGGGCGGCGCTGACGCCCCGGACGATCACTTCGTTGGAGACGAAGTGGTCACCGGTGCCGGGCAGGCGGTCCTCGGGCCAGTTGATCGCGTTCTGCGTGGTCATGGGGGTGGGGTGTCCTTCCGTGAGCTGCCCCGGGCGGGGCGGTGTCTCGACGGCAGGCGCGGTTGCCATCGGAACATCCGTACCCGTACCGGGAGGGTCGTATCGGGCGTTTCCCTCCGAAGGCCGTCCTTCGGGGCTCCCCGCTGCCGCCGGCCGCCCCTCCCCGGCACGGTCACCCGCGCCGGGAGGATTTCGGAATTTCTTCTGAAACGATCTTCAGAGTGGTTCGTCCGGCGCGTCATGAGGGGTGTACGGCCCCGCGTACGAGCGGCGCGGGGTGCACAGGGATCGAAGGAGTACGGATGGCCATCAGGGCTGAACGGCCCCTCGACGACGAGGGCGACAGCCGGGGGCAGGACAACGAGCGGGAGCGGCACCGAACGACGGAGCCCCCCGCGTGCGGCCACGGGGAGGCGCTGGGGTTAGAAGCCGCCGCCGCATGGGAGGAGGCGCTGGAGTACCACCCGCTCCTGGTCAACCGCCTCACCGCGTGGGAGGCGCGCCCCCACGCCGAGGACATCGCCCAACAGACCATGATCAAGGTGTGGTTGCACCTCACCGACGGGAACGCGCGGCCCCTCGCCTCCGTGCGCGCCTGGATGACCACGGTCGCGCTGAACCTCCGCCGGGACCACCGGCGCAGGCTGGCGCGACTGACCGAGGTGCTGGTCGAGGACCACGAGTCGACCGCGTACGAGGACGGGGCCGAAGCGCCCGACGGCATGCGGGAACTGCACCGGAGGGCGGCGGAGATGGCGCGGGACCTACACGGCCTGGTGACGCCCTGGGAAGCCCGGGTCGTCATCCTGCACAAGGCGTACGCCCTGCCGGCCAAGGACGTGGCGGAGCTGCTGGGCACGACCACGGCATCGGTCCGAACGGCGACCCACGCGGCGCTGCGGAAGCTCCGCGCACCGGACAAGCGCCGTCAGGTGCTCTACCGGTTCGGACTGACCGACTGACGCCCGGTCGGCCTGCTTCGCGGGCCCGTGGGCCGTGCGCACCGTCCGCACGGTTCACGGGTCCGAGTGGGAAGCCGATCGGGCGCCCAGTGCAAAACCAGAGAAGAAAACGCCGAACCAGAGAAGAAAACACCGAGAAAAGTCCGCCGTTCATCGCGAAAAACTCAATGAAGAACCCTGGAAGAGGAATCTTTCGGTGGTTCCCCGCAGCCTCGGACGGAGCGCGGGGAGCTGTAGCGGACAAGGAGAGAGGGAATCCGTTGTTCGACACCAACGACAAGATCCGGGCTTTCGTAGCCCTCATCCACGCGTGGAGGGGCGTCACCTACCGGGCGTGCGACCAGTTACTGACCAGGATCCTGCCTTTGCTGCCCTTTTACGGGAACAGCGGGCGGAAGGACCGTGAGACGGGTGTGCGGCGCGTCGAAGCCATTCCCATTCGCGGTGTCGACGCGCCTGGCGCGCGAAAGGCGGTGGCCCGCCCGGGAACTGCTCGACTCCGCCGCGTCGCAGGCGGACACAGGGTCCGCGGGCTAGTGGCGCGTCGTAACGCGGCGCGCTCGTTAGGGGCGTTCCGCAGCTGAGGCTGCGTGACGTAGGTCACCGAGCCGGGTCCCGACATTTCGGGGCCCGGCTCAGTCATATCCCGTGAGGCCTCACCACGGGCTCCTCCGTACCGCTCGGAAGGGAAAAGGCGAGCGGGAAGGAGGGGCGGCGCCGACGAGAGAGGGATCGTTCCATGACCAGCTTGCCGCAACCGACCGGAGACGACCGGAGCAAGGGGCCCGACGCCCGTCTCGCCGCCGCCCGGAGGGAACTGGGCCGCCGCAAGGCGGAAGTCCGCGCGGCCCGGCGCCGCGTTCGCCGTCTGCGCCGCGCCCGGCTGCGGCGCCGGCCCGCCGCCCTGGCGGTCGCCGTCGGCCGCGCCGGCCTGGCCGTGCTCGGCACGGCCGCGTTCGTCGCCGGCCTCGTGATGCTCGTCCGGGGCGACTCGCAGGCCGCCGACATGCTGAGCGCCGCCGCCGCGTTCTGGGCGCTGGCGGTGATGCTCCGCCGCACCGGCCGGTAGGCGCCCCGGCCCCTCCCCGGCGGCCGGTGCCGTGGCGGCGGGAAGGGCTCCGGTGCCACCGCCCCCCTCCGTGCCGGACCCGCCCCGCCGGCGGCACGCCGAGGGGGCCCGGCCGACCGGCCGGGCCCCCTCGGCAGGCGGTGCGCGTCATCCGATGGCGAGCTTGTTCTTCCAGCCCACCCCGTCGCTGTTGCCGATGATCTCGATGCCGCTGTGCTGCATCTCGCCGCGGGTGCCCGCGTAGAAGCGCACCGATCCGTCGACCCGCAGCGTCCAGATGTCCGGGATGCCGTCGCCGTTGGCGTCCGGGCTGCCGTGCAGCAGCCGGATGCTGCTGCGGCCCCAGCCCGAGGCGCCGTACTGGTCGTCCAGGCCCGTGGCGGAGTTGGCGGCGGAGGACAGCGAGCTGAGGCTCACGCCGCTGCCGTCGGCGTCCTTCTTGCCGGTCCGCAGCAGCAGCCGGCCCGACACGTCCGTCCGGTAGATGAGGTCGCTCACGCGGTCACCGGTGACGTCCTGGACGGTGACGATGTCGCGTTCCAACCAGGCCGAGGCGGACAGCAGCACCGCCTGCTCGACGCTGGCGCCGTTGTAGCCGACCAGGGCCCAGAGCGCGTCGCCGACCTTCAGGAAGAAGTCGGTCTTGCCGTCGCCCGTGGCGTCGCCCGCGGAGACGATCTGGGTGATCGTGTCCGGCGCCGGCGCGTTCGACGGGAGCAGGATCTGCTGGCGCCTGTCGATGTTGACGCCGCCGTAGCCGTCACCCGGGTAGACCCACAGCCTGCCCTCACGACGTGCCACGAGATCCTGGAGCCCGTCGCCGCCGTAGATGTCGCCGAGGTGGGTGATGAGCGTGTTCTTCCAGTACCCGGAGGGCGCCGCGACGTACGGCGGCAGTCCGTCGTCCCCGTTCGGGTCCTTCGCTGGGTTGGCGCGGTAGGCGCCCGACATGGAGTAGTCGAGGTCGCCGGTGCCCTTCACCAGGTCCGTGGTGGCCTCGGAGGGGTAGAGCCGCAGGTTGCCGTTGCCGTCCACGACCATCAGGTCGGGGAGCTTGTCACCCGTGAAGTCCCCGGGGGTGTCCGCCTGGTCCCGCGGGGTCACGTAGAAGAAGTACTTCAGCGGGGAGGAGACGTGGCCCGCGTCGTCGACCGTCCGCACGTACAGGACGTTCGGCCCGGCCAGTGGCGGCTTGACGTTCGTCACGGTGGTCACCGTGGTGACCGGCGCCCCGTTGGTCCGCGCCACCGAGAAGGGGTACGACGCCTGGTTGAAGCCGTACTCGAACCTCACCACGTCGGTCTGGGCCGCCTTGAAGGCGAACGACCCGGGGGTGCCGAACTTCACGGAGCTCCACTTGGAGTCCTCGGTGTCGTTCTCGAAGCCGTTGTCCTTGGCGTCGGCGTCGGGGAACTGCGTCGAGGTCGCGGTCGGCGGCGACGGCTTGGAGCTGTCGAAGACGAACCGGCACGGGGTCTTCGCGGGGGAGTACGAGGAGGTCGCGCCGAACTTGTCGACGGCCTTGGCGCGCCACGAGTAGGTGGTGCCGTTCACCAGCTTGAGGCCGCCGGTGACGTTGCCCGTGGGGATGGGGTCGGTGTGCGCCTTCGCCGAGCCGGTCTGGCTGCCGACCGACACCTTGCCCCTGCCGCCGAGCAGGTTGGTGGTGCTGCCGCCGGTGGGCCACAGCTCGAAGTGGATCGACTGGAGGTTGCCGTCCTTGTCGCTGCTGTTCGCCCAGAGGGTGATCGACGAGGCGCCCACGTTGAGGTACGGGGACGTCGTGTCGCAGCGCGTCCCGTTCGGGTCGAGGAGGAGGCTGGACGGCGCGGCCGGCGGCCGGTTGTAGGACAGGTCGACGTACGGGTCGTGGCCGCCGTTCGCCTGGAACTTCTTCCAGGAGTACTGCGAGCCCTCGTCCGCGGCCTTGAAGCCGATCGTCATGTTCTTCCAACCGCCGTCGACGGCCTTCTTCGCCGTGGGCTTGACGTCGAACGCGACCCATTCGTCGGGGCAGGAGGAGGACTTCCAGCCGTGGGCGAAGCTGGCGCCGCCGATCTTGTTGGCGCTGGTCATCTTCGGCGCGTTCTTCCAGTTCGTCTTGGAAGTGATCGGGCCGGTGAGGTGAACGGTCATGCTGCGCTTGCTGCAGGACCAGGAGTAGGTCTCCAGGGCGCGCAGCTTGGCGCTGTGCACGGTGGAGCCCTTGAGGTCGGGGTCCCAGTCGATGGTGAAGTACGACCGGGAGGTGCCCCACGTGTCGGACTCGTAGCCGACGCGGGCCTCGTGGGTGCCGCCCTTGTTGAAGTTCTTGCCGTTGTAGAACGTCGCGTTGGGGTGGCGGCTGTAGGCGGTCGTCCAGTCGTTGGTGTGCTTCTTGACGGACGGGTCGATGAAGACGGGGTAGACCGTCTGGGGGTCGTTCAGGAACTCCTGGTCGGGGGTCATCACCCAGTCCGCGCCGTCGAGGTCCGTCCCGACGAGCGTGCCCCTGGAGTCGGGCTGCGGGCCGTTGACCCCGGCCAGGGAGAGCGTGGCGGCGGAACCGGACTGCGAGGGCTCGGGGCTGGGCTCGGCCGGTACGGGCGGTGCGGTGGGGTCGATCTCGTCCGCGACGGACGGGTCGGCGGCCTCGTCGGTCGCCTCCGGCAGCACCTCGTTGTAGACGTCGCCCTGGTCGCTGTCGTTCAGCGAGTCCGTCGGCTCGGCGGACGGGGCGGGCGACTCCTCGGAGGTCGGCGCGGGGGCCGGGGAGTCGGAGGGGATGACCTCGGGCGCGGTGGGGGAGGCGCTGGTGCCGGCCTGTCCGTCGGTCAGGGCGGGCGTGCCGGAACTGTCCCACATCAGCGGGGTGGGCGACTCGGCGACGTCCTGGCCGCCGGCGTCGGAGGCGGAGACGACACCCGTGACCGGGTCCAGCCGGAAGGTGAGGTCGGGGGAGGACAGGCCGTACGCGAGCCGCGCCACCCGCGGGTCGGCGGCGGCCTGGCGGGTCTTCACCACGAGCAGCTGGGCGAAGCCGCCGTCGTCGGCCGTGATCACGAGGTCCGCGCCCGGCAGGATCTCCGGGTAGAGCGCGCGCGGCCCGTCGATGATCGGCGTCGGAACGGTGCCCGGCCAGGTCAGGACGATGTCGTGGCCGCCGACCGTCAGCGTGGCCAGGACGTTGCCCGCCGTGGTGGCGGTCGTCGCGGTCGGCAGCAGCGGGACGCGCCGCGCGACGGCGCGTGAGGCCCGGTCGCCGCCCCCGGCCTTCGAGCCGGGGGAGAAGACCATGCGGACGTTGGTGGCCCTGGGCGACCAGCCCGCGTCCACGCGGCGCAGGTCGGTGTCGATGGCCTTCCAGCCCCCGTCGACCTTGGCGCGGATCGGGCTGGCGTGGATGCGCCGCTGCATCAGCCCGTCCGGACGGGCCCACGTCGTCGAGTACGCGGTCCGCATCGCGGTCGCCTCGACGGCCTTGCCCGTCTCGCGGGCCTGCGCGCCGGCCTCGGCCTCGCTCAGCGGAGTGCTGTGCCGGGTGCCGGGCCTGGCTGTGTCCGGGCGTTCGTCGGTGTCGCCGTCCAGCCCGGCGTACGTCAGGCCGGAGGCCACGACGACGGCGGCGGCGATGGCCGCGAGTGGCCGGCGCCCGGGCACGCGGCGCCATCTGCTCGTCATGAGCGAGGTTCCCTTCCCCCCTCGAAACCGGCATGCGGCAGACCGCCGACCGGGCTCCTGATCGCTGGTCACGCGGGCACGGCGAGGCGCGCCGGACGTGACGGATGCGAGCAGATCATGACTCACGGCGGGTGGGGCGTCACGCGGCGGACGGGGAACCACGGCCGGGCGTGGAGCGTTTCCGTGTCGGGCCGGGCCGGTGGCACCGCCGGAGACGGCCGGGAGCGAACGGCGAACGAACCGGGTGTCTCCTCCCGTACCCCGACATAATCCGCGTCGTCTTCACCCGGTACGTGTCACTACGTCAGCGAGTGTGCCCCGAAGTGCCGTTCGAACCGACCGTGCAGGAATAACGGGTATTGCAGGAAACGGTCCGAGCGCGCGGGTGATTGGGAGGAAGTGTGGATGTGATCATCACCACATGATCACATCCTGCCTGGCCTTTACCCGCGACCCGACCACAGAATCGCCCCGTTATTGGCCTCACTTGCGGTCCGCCCAGGCGCCGCCTCTTGTCGTCCGGGGGGACTCCACCCGTGCCTGCCTTCTTGTCCGCGCGGCGAAAGCGCCTGCGCACCACAGCGATCCCGGCCCTCGGGGCCGCGCTGCTCGTCACGCTCCTCCCGACGCAGGCCGCGGCCCTGCCGCCGGACCCCGCCCGGGACGAACTGCCCCGCGAGGAGCTCGTCCTGGAGCAGCTCCCCGACGAGAAGCCGGTGGACGGGGCCACACGCAACGCCGGCCTGGACAGCATCGAGGCGGAAGCCCCCGAGAACCAGACCGAGGCGCCGGCCGGGACCGCCACGCCGCCGCCCGCGGACACCGGCTTCGTCACCTTCGGCGCGCCCACCGCGCAGCCGGCCGCGTTCACCGCCACGGCGTCCGCGGCCGCGTCCACCGCCGCACCCGTCGCCCTCGAACCCGTCGAGGACCTCCCGGTGAAGCTGGGCCCGGCGCCCGGCGCCCCGGTGCCCACCGGCACGTGGCAGGTCGGCGTCTCGGCCCGGACCGCCCCCGAGTCCGACGGGGTCGACGGCGCGGTGGTCACCGTGACGGCCCCCTCGACCGGCTCCGTGCCCGTCTCCGTCCAGCTCGACTACGCCAAGTACCAGAACCTGTACGGCGCCGACTGGGCCTCCCGGCTCAGCTTCGTCCAGTTCCCCGAGTGCTACCTCACCACGCCGGACCTGGAGGAGTGCCGCACCTACACCGAGCTGGAAACCGCCAACGACACCACCACCAGGACCCTCACGGCGACGGTCGACACCGCCGCCGACGGCACCGTCACCCCGGTCTCGGCGCCGCGCGTCACCGCTCCGGGCTCCGGCGTCTTCCAGGCCGCGTACCGCCCGTCGGGCGCCCGGCAGGTGGCGGCGGCGGGCGACCGGGCCGTCATCGGCGCCGTCGACTCCGGCGCGGGTGAAGGCGGTTCCTTCAAGGCGACCCCGCTGATCTCCAACGGCAAGTGGGAGGCCGGAACGTCCTCCGGGGCGTTCACCTGGTCCTACCCCCTGGCGGTGCCGCCCGCGCCGGCGGGCCCCGCCCCGGAGATCTCCTTCGACTACAACTCACAGGCCGTGGACGGCAGGACCGCCACGTCCTCGCCGCAGGCGTCCTGGGTCGGCGAGGGCTGGGACTACGATCCCGGCCACATCGAGCGCCGGTACCGCACCTGCAAGGACGACCGGGAGAAGACCGCCGCCGGGACGCCGAACAACACGGCCAAGAAGGACAAGACGTCCGACCTGTGCTGGGTCTCCCACAACGCCGTCATGTCCCACGCCGGCCGGACCGTGGAACTGGTCCGCGTGGGCTCCGGCACCACCTACCGCCCCCAGCAGGACGACGGCACCCGCGTCGAGCTGAAGACCGGCGGCAGCAACGGCGACAACGACGGCGAGTACTGGGTGGTCACCACGACCGACGGCACCAAGTACTTCTACGGACTGAACAAGATCGGTGACGGCCACGCCGACACCCAGTCCGTCCTCACCGTGCCCGTCTTCGGCAACCACCCCGGCGAGCCCTGCCACGCCGACACCTTCGCCGCCTCCCGGTGCAACAACGACACCGACAAGCAGCAGGCCTGGCACTGGGGCCTGGACAAGGTCGTCGACGTCCACGGCAACGTGATGATCGTCAACTGGCACCGGTCGGCGAATTACTACGCCGTCAACAAGAAGTTCAAGACGCCGGAGAAGTACTACCGCGGCGGCCTCCCCGACTCCATCGAGTACGGGCTGCGCGAGGGCGCGCTGGGCGCCGAGCCGGCGGCCAAGGTCGACTTCCTGCTCTGGCAGCGCTGCGTGCAGGACGACACGGCGTGCGCGTCCGAGAAGTTCGACGACACCAAGAACCCCGCCTCCTACCGCCCGTGGTGGGACAGCCCCGGCAACCTCAACTGCAAGTCCGACTCCAAGCTCTGCCCCGCCTTCCCGTCCTTCTGGAACCGGCTGCGGCTGGGCGGGGTCACCACCTACGCCCACCGGCCCGGTACGACCGGTCTGGCCAAGGTCGACACCTACCTGCTCAACCACTCCTTCCCGCGCGACTGGTACGACACGGCGCCCGGCCTGTGGCTGAACTCCATCACCCACTACGGCTTCCGCCCCGGTGACACGACCGGCACGCTGATGTCCAAGGCGGGGATCAGCTTCAAGCCGTACGTCGTCGGCGTCGGCGCGGGGCATCCGCTCAGCGGCCACCTCAAGGACCAGCAGCTGCCCAACCTCGTCCCGCGGAGCAAGAACGACCCGCGCCCCGGCTTCACCCGCCCCCGCATCGGCACGGTCTCCACCGAGCACGGCGGCGACATCGAGGTCACCTACAAGGGCGGCTGCCGGGTCCAGCCCGCCGTCGCGCCCGAGGACAACCGCGGGACCTGCTTCCCGATCCGCTGGTCGCCCGATGGCGAGCTGGAGAAGCCGGCCCTGGCCTGGTTCAACAAGTACGTCGTGCACACCGTGACCGAGACGGACAGGATCACGGGCGTCTCGGACCGGATCACGCACCGGTACGACTACGAGAACGCGGCCTGGGGCAAGAGCGACGACGAGTTCGTCAGGCCGGAGCTGCGCACCCACAGCGAGTGGCGGGGCTACCAGAAGGTCACCACGGTGAAGGGCAGCAAGAGCGTGCCCTCCACCGGCAGCCCCCAGACCCAGTCGCGCTCCGTCGTCCGGTACTTCCGCGGCACGGGCGGAGAGGTCAAGGACTCGACCGGTGCCGTCACGCTGGCCCCGGACGACGCCGCTCCGTACGCCGGCCTGCCCGCGGAGTCGATCGTGTACGACGGCACCGGCGGCCGGATCGTCAAGCGGAATCTGACGTTCCCCTGGTTGAAGGAGACCGCTTCGAGGACCCGTGACGGAGGGCTGCCGCCGCTCAAGGCGTACCGCAGCGGCGTGAGGCGCGCCGACGCCATCCAGACGGTCGGCACCGGCTGGCAGGCGGTCCGCACGGAGACCGAGGTGGACCCGGACTGGGGCCTGCCCGTGCAGGTGCAGACGGCCGTCGTCAAGCCGAACGGCACCGGCGAGACGCTCAGCGACTACGACTGCGTCAAGACGACGTTCGTCCACAACACGACGGCGCACCTCATCGGCGTCCCCTCGTCGACCCGCAAGACGGCGACCTCGTGCGCGGCCCACGCCTCGGCCGACCCCGCCACCCAGCTCGTCACGTCGACCCGGATGTCCTACGACGGGCTGGCCTGGGGCGCGGTCCCCGTCAAGGGTCTGGCCACCTCGGTCGCCGAGACCGACGGCGCGGGCACCTCGCACTCGGTCGTCACGACGAAGACGTACGACCCGCTCGGCCGCACCCGCAAGGTGACCGAGCCGCAGGTCGGCACGACCGAGACGCAGTACGTCCCGGGCGACGAGGGCGGGGCCGTCACCAGCGTCAAGGTGATCAACCCGAAGGGGCACACCACCGTTCGCACCTTCGACCCGGGCCGCGGAGCGGAACTGACCGTCACCGACCCCAACCAGAAGGTCGTGCGGTCCGAGTACGACGCGTTCGGCCGACTGGTCAAGGGCTGGTCCACCAAGCGGTCCTCGGGCACCCAGAGCCCCGACGTCGTCATCTCCTACCAACTGGCGCAGTCCACGCCGACGGTGACCCGGCCGACCGCGGTCGTCGCGCAGAGCCTCAAGGACGACGGCGGCTACGCCAAGCAGATCACCATCTACGACGGCCTGATGCGCGCGGTCCAGACGCAGAAGGAGGCCCACGGGCCCGGCCGCATCATCACCGACACCCGCTACAACGACCACGGCCTGGTCGGCGAGCAGACCGGTTCGTACCTCGCGAAGGGCGAGCCCGAGGCCGCCCAGTTCAAGCGGGTGTCCGACTCCCTCGTCCCCAGCCTGGTCCGGACCCGCTACGACGGGCTGGAGCGGCCGGTCAGGACGACCACGTACCACGGCGGCTCCACCGCCTCCTGGTCGACGACCACCTACGGCGACACCAACACCTACACCCACCCCTCCGGCGGCGCCGCCGCGGCCACCAACACCTGGACCGACGCCCGCGGCCGCACCACGCTGATCCAGCACTACACGAACCGCTCCAGCAGCCGCTGGCGGAACACCCACTACGGATACGACGCCCGGGGCAACCGCAACAAGGTCACGGACCCGGCGGGCAACGTGTGGACCTACACCCACGACGCCCGCGGCCGGATCGTCTCCGCCACCGACCCCGACACGGGGAGCGTCACGTACGGCTACGACGACGCGGACCGGCAGACCAGCGCCACCGACGTCCGCGGTTCGGTCCACACGGCCTACGACCAGCTCGGCCGCGTGCTGGCCGTCCGCGAGGGTTCCGCCACCGCCGCGCCCGTCAAGGAGTTCACCTACGACCAGGTCCCCGGAGCCGTCGGCCAGCGGTCCTCCGCGGTCCGCCACGACGCGAGCGGCGACTACGTCAGTCGCGTCACCGCCTACGACGACCAGTACCGGCCCACCGCGCGGGAAGTGGTGGTCCCGGCCAACGCCATGACCGCGGGCGTGTCCGGCACGTACAAGTACGCGTACGCCTACACCCCGACGGGCAAGCCGCTGTCGGTGACCCTGCCGGCGGCGGGCGGCCTCGCCCAGGAGAAGGTCATCACCCGCTACAACAGCGACGGACTGGCCGAATCCCTCTCCGGGCACACCTGGTACACCGCCGACGTCACGTACTCGCCGTACGGGGAGCCGCTGCGCACCGTCACCGGACCGCAGCCGTACCGCGTGTGGACGACCAACTTCGTCGACGAGCACACGGGACGCCTGCAGCGCACGGTCGTCGACCGGGAGACCGCCAACGCGCACCGGGTCAGCGACAGCAGCTACGCGTACGACCTCGCGGGCAACATCACCAGCTTCGCCCGCGAGCTGACCGACGGCACGACCAAGACGAGGGACACCCAGTGCTTCACCTATGACGCGATGGGGGAACTCACCCAGGCCTGGACCTCCAAGCTGGCCCCGCAGGGCGACGGCACGGGCTGCAAGGCCGTCGACGGTTCGGTGTGGGGACCGCGCAAGGACGGCTGGCCCTCCACCGGCCCCGTGGCCGAGGCCCCGAACGAGGAGAGCGACGCCACCGCCCCGGACACGGAGCTGACGGCCTCGCTGACCGCCGGAGCCCCGGCCGCCGGCACCGTGGACACGGGCGCCACCTCCTACTGGCAGTCCTTCCGGTACGACCTGATCGCGAACCGCGCCTCGCTGGTGGAGCACAACACCGCCGACGCGACCAAGGACGTCACCTTCACCTACGGCTACGGCAAGACGGTCACCGGCAACGGAACCGCCCCGTCGTACACGACCCAGCCGCACACCCTGTCCTGGGTGTCGTCGACGCCGTCCGGCGGAGGCAGCGCGTACACCCACGACGCCGGCGGCAACACCACCAAGCGGGACCTGCCCCACACGACGCAGGACCTCACCTGGACGCGTGAGAACAAGCTCGCGACGATCACCGACGACGGCGTCACCACGAAGTACGTCTACGACGCCGACGGCAACCGGATCCTGGAGAACAGCCCGTCCGGCAGCGTCCTCTACCTGGACGGCGCCGAACTCACCACCGCCGCCGGGGCGGTCACCCGGGCGACCCGCGGCTACGCGCAGCAGGGAGCGCCCACCGTGGTCCGCTCCACGGTGAACGGCGCCGCCACCGGCCACAAGCTGACCGTGCTGCTCTCCGACCACCTGGGCACGGCCACGACGGCGGTCGAGCAGGCGGCGAACCAGCCGGTCACCCGCAGGGCGTTCAAGCCCTTCGGCGAGGTGCGCGGCCCCCAACCGGCCTGGGTCGACAGGCGCTCCTACCTGGGCGTCGGCATCGCCGACCCGAGTGGCCTGATCCACATCGGAGCACGCGAGTACGACGCGGCCACCGGCCGGTTCATCTCCGCGGACCCGGTGGTGGACCTGTCCGACCCGCTCCAGATGAACGGGTACGCCTACAGCAACAACAGCCCGATCACCAAGAGCGACCCGACCGGCCTGCTGTGGTTCAGCTTCGCGAACATCCGCAAGATGATCATGCAGATCACCGGGATCGGCCTGCACGCCAACCCGGGCCTGAAGAAGCCGGTCGCGAAGCCGCCCGTGGTCAAGCACGGGGGCTTCCAGAAGATCCTGGACGCCATCTACCTCCGCGAGGTCAGGCCCGGCGCGAAGGTCCTGGGCGACGGCAAGGCGACCACGGCGTTCATCCACGAGCTGAACTACGGCAAGCCCGTCAACGGGAAGTGGCACGTCCCGAAGGTCCCCGACCTGATGAACCGCGTGTCCGAACTCCTGGAGGACGATCGGAAGGCCCGCCTGAAGGGCGGCCAGGGCATCCTCACGGACGCCGAGATCAAGCTCGCCAGGGCCGAGGCCAAGGAGCTGTGGCACGCCCTCAACCTCAAGGACATCGACGGCGGGATGACGGCCTACGCGAAGAAGAACCCGCAGATCGAGAAGAACCTCGTCGGCACGCGGAAGAACGTCGTGGCCCGCGAGGCGGTGTCCGACCTCACCGGCCAGGACTTCCAGGTCCACCCCAAGGACAAATCGCCCAACCCGAAGCCGAGGCCCCAGGGCTCACCGACCAAGCTGGGCGGCTTCTACAAGTCGTTCGGCATCGCGGGCGGCGCGTTGGGTATCGTCGAGGCCCCGGAACTGATCGAGGAACACGGGGTCAAGGACGGCCTGTGGGAAGTGTTCGAAGGCATGGTGGACCCGTTGGGGGTGGAGGACTCGGCGTTCTCCGATCCCTGTGCCGACAATCCGGCCGCCTGTGTCGCCTAGTGGAAACGAGCCAGTGGTGAAGGACCCCGTCACGACGCACACCTTCCTGGGCGAGATGCTGGACGCCCTGCCCGAGATGCGCGGCACCGTCGAGAGGAAGGTCCGGTCGGCGATCGCGCTGGAGCTGGACCCGGCGGACGTGACCACCGTCCGCACGGACGTCTACGCCCTGCTGCGGGACCTCTTCGACGAGGTGCTGCTGCCGGCGCTGCGGGCGGAGCCCGGCCCGGGGAGGACGGAGGAGCTGCGGCGCTGCTTCGCCTTCCTGGAGCGGGTCGCCGCCTCCCCGGAGCCGGTCCACCCGGACTTCCTGGAGGGCCTGATCGGGGAGTACCTGATCGGCGCGGAGGGACCGGCGTCCTACGCGCACGCCGGTCCGCGGGTGCGTGCCGCGATGGTGCGCGCCTGCGGCGACTGGGGCATGCCGGTTCCCACCGAGTGGACGGACGCGCCACCGGTACGGTGAGCGGCACGACGGAGGAGCCCGGGCCGAGGCGTCGGCCCGGGCTCCTCCGCGTCTCCGGGCGGCGCCCCCCCGCGGCAGGCCGGGGGCGGCACGTGGCGGGGTCGGATCCCCCGGGGGCCGGGGCTAGTAGTTCCGCCACTCGTGGCGGGTGTACTCCAGGACGGCCGGGTCCATGAGGGTGCTGGCGCGGACGTCCTGGGGGCGGCGGTCCACGGGGAAGACCGTGGCGGCCTTCAGGACCGCGTCGTCGAGGAAGCGGAGGCGCGGCGCGTCGGCGGCGAGGCGCGGGACCGGGGGCGGGCCGCCGGAGCCGGGGGAGGCGAGGACGAAGCCCCAGTTGCCGAAGCTCGGGACGTCCACCTGGTAGGCCGTCGTCGCGTACCCGGCCTCCCGCACCGTCTCGGCGATCGACCAGTACGACTTGGGCGCGAAGAACGGGGACCCGGCCTGCACCACGACCCGGCTGTCGGGCTTCAGGACGTGGGCGAGGAGGTGGTAGAACTCGACGCTGTACAGCTTGGCCAGCGCGGCCGTGTCCGGGTCGGGGAAGTCGACGACTACCGCGTCGTAGCGGTGCCGCGCGTCCCGCAGCCAGGTGAACGCGTCCGCGTGGACGACCGTCACGCGCGGGTCGGCCAGGGCGCCCCCGTTGAGGTCGACGAGCGGGCCGAACGTCCGGGCCAGCCGGGTCATCGCCGGGTCCAGGTCGACGAGCGTGACCTCCTCGACGTCGTCGTAGCGCAGCGCCTCCCGCAGCGCCAGCGCGTCACCGCCGCCCAGGACCAGCACCGACGCCCGCTTCCCCGCCAGGGCGGGGTGGACCAGCGACTCGTGGTACCGGTACTCGTCGACCGAGGAGAACTGCAGGTCCCCGTTGAGGAACAGCCGGGTGTCGGGCGCCCCGGTGAACGCGGTGGAACGGGTGACGACGATGTCCTGGTACGGGGTGGTCTCGGCGTGGACGATCGGGTCCCGGTACAGCTGCTGCCGCGCCGTCACCTCGATCTCGTCGGCCAGGACGTAGACCGTGCCCAGCACCGCCAGGACGGCGGCCACGCCCCCCAGCAGGCACGTGCGGACGACCCTCCGGGTCTCGCGGCGGAAGATCCACAGGACGACGCCGCCCCCGGCGACGGCGTTGACCGCACCCACCACCAGCGCGCCCTTCAACTGCCCGAAGGCGGGCAGGAGCAGCAGCGGGAAGCACAGGCCGCCGATGAGCGCGCCGACGTAGTCCGCGGCGAACATGTCCGCGACGGCGCTGCCCGCCTCCTGCCGCCTGATCCGCTGGAGCATCGTCATCAGCAGGGGGATCTCGGCGCCGATCAGCAGCCCCACGACGAACGAGGCGACCACCATGGCGGGCGTGTAGATCCGCAGCCAGGAGAACGCCACGTACAGCAGGAGCACCGACAACCCGCCGACGAGCCCCAGCACCAGCTCCACCAGGGCGAACGCGCCGACCGCCCGCCGCTGGAGCGGTTTGGCGGCGAGGGAGCCGACGCCCATCGCGAAGACCATGACGGAGATGACCACGGAGGTCTGCATCACGGAGTTGCCGATGAGGTAGCTGCCCAGCGCGGTCAGCGCCAGTTCGTAGACCAGGCCACAGGCGGCACAGACGAACACCGCGAGGAGGAGCAGCACCCGGGTCCCCCGCGGGTGGCGCGGGCGTGCCGGAGCGGTGGCGGGCGGGGCGGTGTCCGGGGCGGTGGTGGTGCTCATGGCGGGGAGCTCAGGAGACCGCGGCGCCGACCATGAAGGCCGTGCCGACGTACATGGCCGCCTGGACCCAGGCGGCGGGATGGGCCTGGGTGCCGTTGTCGTCGAGTACCGCGGCGCCGAGCCTGCCGGGCGTGAGCAGTCCGACGACGAGCGAGATCAGCGTCATCACGACGACGCCGGCGAGCCCGTACAGCAGGGTGCTGAACAGTCCGTAGCCGAGGCCGAGCTCCGACTCGCTGGCGCGGATGGACGCCTCGATGACCAGCCCGACGGCGACCGTCTGGCCGGCGAGGAGCACCGCGGCGCCCCGGTTGCGCTCGGTCCACACGACGTGGAACAGCTTTCCGGGGGTCACCAGGTCGAGCGCGACGAAGCCGACCACCATCACGACGAAACCGACCAGGCCGTAGAGGACGGCGGTGCCGGCCGACTCGAAGATCTCTGCCACGGGGATGCCTTTCGGGGACGTCGTCGGGGAATCGCGGGTGCGGTGGGCGCGGGGCGCCCGGTCACTTGCCGGAGCCGGGGCCGCCGCCGCGGAAGCCCGCGCTGTCCGGGTCCGGCCACTTCGTCCGGAGGTGCGGCTTCCATCGACGGTACCCCGTACGGTAGTCCGCGATCTCGATGCGGCTGCCCGTCCGGTGCGGGCTGATGGCGACGATGTCGTCGCGGTAGCGCAGGAAGACCCTGCCGTCGGAGTCGAGCCGGTCCGTGGCCGTGGAGTGGCCGTGGATCTCGTCGGCGACCTTCGACGGCGCGTCCCGGTCGTCGACGTGGCCGCCGGCGCCGGTCGTGTACTGCCTGCTGATCCAGGCGGACGGCACGGGGTTGCCGTCGTCGTCCGGTTCGTCGGCGCAGCCGGCGAGGACGACCGCGGCGAGCAGCAGCGCGGTGGTGCGTCGGGCGGTCTTCATCGGGCCTCCAGCCGGGTGTGGGTCGCCACGATCCGGCGGCTTCTCGGGTACGTGTGCCAGGTGCGCCAGGTCAGCCCCGTGCCGTCCCGCTCGACGGTCAGCGCGGTGACGGCGTCGACGGAGCCGGGGAAGATGCCGTAGAGGGACCTCGGGTGGGCGTCCGCCAGGTCGCGTATCCGCGCCACCTCGGCGCCGAACCCGGAGGCGGGGTGTTCGTCCACGCGGGCGCCGAAGGAGTAGCGCCAGCCGTCGAAGTCGTGCGCCGCGGTGTCCGGCAGGCCGTCCCGGGCGCCGGGCAGGCAGGCGACGGTCTCGCGGACCGGTCCCGCGCACACCTGGTGGGAGGCGCCGAGCAGCCGGAGCTGCACGGCGAGTCCACCGACCGTCAGGTCGCGCACGGCCAGGGCGTCGCGGACGGGGTGGCCCAGGGCGAAGGACAACTGGTCGGCATCGGTGTCCAGATACGGTGCCTCCAGGGTTATGCCGTTCACTGATCCCCCGGGGGCCGTACCTGCGTGTGAGCGCCGCCGAGTATGGCACAGGACGCGACCCGCGCCGCAGCGGGGAACGGGGCGCGGCGCCCCCGGAGGTCGCGGCGCGCCCGGCTCCCCCGGCGCCCCGGCACCGTCCCGCTCCGCCCCTCCGCCCCCGCCGCATGCGTTCCACCGGGACCGGCCGGTTCCGGTCGCCGGTCGTCCTTTGCGAGCGGTCACCGCCGCCGCCGTGGCCGTCGACCCGGCCGCTTCGCCGACCCCCGGGACCACGGGTCTGGTCTGGACCTTAAGGTAGGTCCGGCGGTGTCCGCCCGTACGCGCCGGGCCGGGGCCCGCGGCCCGGACGCCGGGCCGGCGGCGCCGCGGCGCTCCCGCGAGGGAACCCCCCGCCCCCGCCGGGGGTGACAAGGGTTTTCCCCGTATCGGCTTCACGGCGCGTTTCCCTACTGTCTCCCGCACCGGCGGTTCCCCCTTTCTGACCCGTAACTGTCAGGTGCATGTAACCCCATGCATGCGACCCCAGGGGGATCCCCGGGGACGGCCCCGACGTCGGGGCCGTCGCGCCGGCGGCGGCGCGGGGGCACACCCGGCCTCGAGGGGCTGTGGAGGTACCCCACAAACAGCCACAGTCCCGCGCCGCCGCCCGCGCACCGCACCGTCAGCAGCTCCGGGAGTCGCCGGAGCCGCCCCTGAAAGGGAACAACTTGAACGGTTCCAGGCGGAGACTGATATCCGTCGTGGCGGCGAGCGCCACGCTCCTCGGTGTCGCGTCCACCTCGTCGGTGGCGCTCGCCGCGCAGGCCACCCCCTCCCCGAAGCCGACCGCGCCGGCCTCGCAGGCCATGAACCCGGCCGCCACCATCCCGTCCGCGCCCGTCGAGAAGGTCATCGTGACCTACAAGGCGCGCACGGCGGAGGCCACCTCGAACACCGCCGCCAAGAGCGACACCGCCGAGAAGGCCGCCGAGACCGGCGAGGAGCTCTCCTTCGAGCGCCGCCTCGCCGGCGGCTCCGCACTCGTCGACCTCGGCACCGCCACCACCCGGCAGGACCTCGCGGAGGTCATGGACGCCTTCCGCGCCGACCCGGCCGTCGCCTCCGTCGAGGCCGACATCCGCGCCTACCCGATGGCCGTGACCCCCAACGACACGGACTACGCCAAGCAGTGGGACCTCTTCGAGCCCACCGGCGGCATGAACGTGCCCGGCGCCTGGGACAAGACGACCGGCAGCGGCGTCACCGTCGCCGTCATCGACACCGGTTACGCGGCCCACTCGGACCTCGCCGCCAACACCGTCACCGGCTACGACTTCATCTCGACCTCCTCCGACGCCCGCGACGGCAACGGCCGCGACGGCGACCCGAAGGACGAGGGCGACTGGAACGCCACCGACGGCGAGTGCGGCACCGGCTCCCGCGCGAGCAGCTCCTCCTGGCACGGCACCCACGTCGCCGGCACCATCGGCGCCGTGACCCACAACGCCAAGGGCATCGCCGGCATCGCCTACGGCGCCAAGGTCCAGCACGTCCGCGTCCTCGGCAAGTGCGGCGGCTCCTCCTCGGACATCGCCGACGCCATCACCTGGGCGTCCGGCGGCAGCGTCCCCGGCGTGCCGGCCAACCCCAACCCCGCCAAGATCATCAACATGAGCCTCGGCGGCGCCAGCAGCACCTGCCCGACCGTCTACCGCAACGCCATCAACGGCGCCGTCTCCCGCGGCACCACCGTCGTCGTCGCGGCCGGCAACAGCAACGCCAACGCCTCCGGCTTCACCCCGGCCAACTGCGACAACGTCATCACCGTCGCGTCCACCAGCCGCGAGGGCAACCGCTCGTACTACTCGAACTTCGGCACCATCGTCGACGTCGCCGCCCCCGGTGGCGAGACCCGCCGCGCCACGGACACCCCGGGCACCATCACCACGCCCGAGAACGGCATCCACTCCACGCTGAACTCCGGCGGCACGGTCCAGTCCACCGAGACGTACAAGCCGTACCAGGGCACCTCCATGGCCGCCCCGCACATCGCCGGTCTCGCCGCGCTCCTCAAGTCGGCCAGGTCCACGCTGACCCCCGCCGACATCGAGTCCGCGATCAAGACCAACGCCCGCCCGCTGCCCGGCACCTGCTCCGGCGGCTGCGGCACCGGCATCGCCGACGCCGCCAAGACGGTCAACGCCGTCACCGGCGGCGGCACCACCCCCGGCGGCACCGCCTTCGGCAACACCGCGAACGTGACGATCGCGGACAACGCCACCGTCACCTCCGCCATCGCCGTCACCGGCGTCACCGGCAACGCCCCCGCCGCCCTCAAGGTGGACGTGGACATCAAGCACACCTGGCGCGGCGACCTGGTCGTCGACCTGGTCGCCCCGGACGGCACCGCCTACCGGCTGAAGAACTCCAGCGGCAACGACTCGGCGGACAACGTCCTCGCCACCTACACCGTCGACGCCTCCTCCGAGGTCGCGAACGGCACGTGGAAGCTCCAGGTCCGCGACGTCGCCTCGGGTGACACCGGCTACATCGACTCCTGGGGTCTCACCTTCTGAGACGCCAGTAGGGGTAACAAATTCGCAGGTCAGGGGCGTGTTCCCGGCTTTCCGCCGGGGGCGCGCCCCGTCGCGCGGCCCGGGAGCGCCGTCCACATGCCGGACAGAAGACCTGGACTACCCGCCCCTGATTCGTATCCTCACAGGGCGCGGGCAGGGGGCCCGCCGCGTGCGGGCGGGGCCCACGCGCCGGAGGGTGGTGGCACATGAGGACGACGCCGTACCCCTCCGCGCCGGTCGGCCGGGCCCACCTCGTCGACCGCCTCGACCGCACCCTGCGCGCCCGGGGCCGCGCCGTGCTCACCGGGCCGGCCGGGGTCGGCAAGACCGAGGTCGCCCAGGCCGCCGCCGCCGAGGCCGCCGCCCGCGGGGAAACGGTTCTGTGGCTCGCCCCGCAGCCCGCCGACCGCGACATGCCCGGCGCCGCCGCGGCCGCCCTCGTCGCCTCCGTACCCCCTTCCGCCCTCGACGGCCTCCCCGGACCGCAGCGCGCCGCCGTCGCCGTCCTGTGCCGCGAGGCCACCGCGCCCGACACCGGCCGGGACCCCATCGCCCTGCGCCTCGCCCTGGCCCGGATGCTGCGCGCCCTCGCCGAGAAGGGCCCCGTCCTCCTCGTCGTCGACGACACCCGCCACGTCGACCCCGACAGCGCGGACCTCCTCCGCTTCGCCCTGCACCTCGCCCCGCCCGAGCTGCGCGTCCTCGCCGTCGAGACCCCCGCCCCCTGCGGCCCCGACGCCCCGTACGGGGACGCCGGCACCGGCCCGTGGAAGGAGCCGTCCGGCGCCGTCCCCGACCCCGACGCGGCCACCGGCGGCGCGCCCGCCGCCCTCTGGGTGCCCTCCGAGGCCGACGTGCTCCTCGTCCCCCCGCTCCAGGCCGACGAGATCGCCGAACTCCTCGTCCACCACCGGCTCGCCTCCCGCATGGCCGGCCGCATCCACCAGGCGAGCGGCGGCAACCCCCGCCTCGCCCTGGCCGTCGGCCGCTCCCTGGCCGACTCCCGCACCCCCGTGCACCACGCCGAGGCGCTGCCCCTCTCCGGCCGCGCCCGCGACCTCGCCCGCCGGATGCTCGCCCCCGCGCCGCCGCCCGTGCGCGCCGCGCTCCTCCTCGCCGCGCTCGCCCTGCGCCCCACGGCCGCCCTGGTCCGCCGCGCGGGCCGGCCCACCGCCGAGGCCGAACTCGCCGCCGCCGAACGGGCCGGACTCGTCTCGCTCACCGAGGACGGCGCCGTCGCCTTCACCGCCGGGCTGCTCCCCACGACCCTCGTCCACGACACCTCCTGGACCGAGCGGAGCGAGGCCCACACCGCGCTCGCCCGCGTCGTCGACGACCCCGTCGAGGCCGTACGGCACCGGGCGCTCGCCACCGACGTCCCCGACGAGCGCCTCGCCGCCGAGGTCGCCGCGGCCGTGGAGACCGTACGCCGCCGGGGCAACAGCGCGCTCGCCGCCGAGCTGGCCCTGCTCGCCGCCGAGTCGACCCCCGTCCACCTCGGCCGCCGCCGCATCGCCCGGCTCGCCGACGCCGCCGAGGAGGCCGCCCGCGCCGCCCGCGCCGACCTCGCCCTGCGCGCCGCCGCCGACCTCCTCGCCCGCGACGCCGGCCCCGAGGACCGGGTGCGGGCCCGGCTCGCCGTCCTCGACACCGCGGGCCAGGGCCTCACCGACTTCGACGAGCTGTACGTCCACGCCCTGGAGGACTCCGAGGGGAAACCCGCACTGCGGGCCGCCGTCCAACTGCGCCTCGCCGTCAAGCACGTCCTCGCCGACGGCGACCCGGTCCGCTCACGCGCCGCCGCGGTCGAGTCCGCCGCCCTCGCCGCCTCGGTCGGGGACCGGCACACCGCCGCGCAGGCGCTCACCCAGCAGGCCCGCATGGACCGCGTCCTCGGCTCGCCCGACGCGGAGGAGACCCTCGCCGAGGCCCGCGCCCTGGAGCGGGCCGACCGGCCGCTCGGCGTCCGCAACGCCGCGCAGATCCTGACGATCCGCCACGCCCTCTTCGACGACCGGCTCGCCGAGGCCCGCGACGAGATCAACGCCCTGCTCCCGCTGGTCGAGCGGCGCGGTCCCGTCGAGGACACCATCGAACTCCTCCACACGCTCGCCGCCGTCGAGGCCCGCCGCGGCCAGTGCGCCGCCGCCCTCCAGCACGCCCACCGCTCCCTCGCCCTCACCCTGGAGGCCGGCCTGTCGCCCGGCCCGGCCTGGTACACGCTGGCCCTCGCCGAGACGGCGGGCGGCTCCTTCGCCCGCGCCATGAGCTACGCCCGGCGCAGCGCCCAGGCGTCGGAGGAGGAGGGCGACCAGGTCTTCCTCTCCCGCGCCCTGTACGCCCTGGGCAGGGTCCAGCTCGTCACCGGGGACGTGGCCGCCGCGCTGGACACGCTGCGCCGGGTCCAGGAGGGCGAGCGCGCCCTGCGGACCGTCGACCCGTCGATGCTGCGCTGGCACGAGGAGCTGGCGGAGGCCCTCCTCGCCCACGACGCGCGGGAGGAGGCCGAGACCCTGCTCGCCGACGTCGGCCCGGTCGCCGAGCGCCTGGGCCGTACGACGGTGCTGCTCGGCTGCGACCGCGCCTACGCGCAGTGCCTGGCGGCGGGCGGCAAGCAGGAGGAGGCGGCCGCGCTGCTGGCGGGGACGGCCGAGCGGTTCGCCGGGCACGGCCTCGTACTGGAGCAGGGGCGGTGCCTGATCGCCCTGGCGCGGGTGGAGCGGCGGCGGCGCAGGCGCTCGGCGGCCCAGCAGGCGCTGAACGCGGCGGCTGCCGTCTTCGAACGGGCCGGGGCCGTGCCCTGGCTGGACCTGGTGGCCGAGGGGCCGGCCCGCGCCGAGGCGGCCCCGTCGGGGGCCGGGGCGCTGGCGCGGCTCACCGAGGCGGAGGCGCGCCTCGCCCGGATGGTGGGGCAGGGGGCGAGCAACCAGGAGGCGGCGGCCCGGCTCTACCTGAGCGTCAAGACCGTCGAGGCGCGGCTGACGCGCATCTACCAGAAGCTCGACGTGCGGTCCCGCGCCCAACTGGCCGCGGTCATCACCACGGGGCCGGTGGTCCGGCCCGGTCCGGCGGCGGGCGACGACCACGGCTGACCGGGGGCGTCCGCCGGTCGGGTGACGGCCCGCGCGGGCACCGCCGCGCGGCACGGGGTGCGCACGACACCGCCGCGCGGCGGGGGCGCCACGCGGCGGTGTCGTCGTGTGCGGCGGTCAGTGCTGTGCGGTCTTGCCGCCCACGTGGGAAACGGCGTCCTGCGCGGCGCCCCCGGCGACGTCGTCCATCAGCGTCGCGACGTCGTCCGCGCCGAGCATGGAGCTCGGTTGGGGCAGGTTGTCGCTGACGGCGGCGTGCGAGGACGGGGTGAGCAGGGAGGTGACGACTCCGGCGGCGAGGGACGCCACGGCGAGCATGCTGCGCTTCTTCATGCCCGGTCCAACTGCCGAGGCGCCCCGGGGTCACGGCCCGGCCGTGACGAATTTCCGCCGGACCCCGATCAGCGGTGGCCGAGCCAGGCCATCGCGGGCAGCGGCCGGTCGTCGTAGCCGAAGAGCGCCTGGTTCTCCCAGCCGTTGCCGGACGACGGGTCGGCCGGGTCCCAGCCGTTGCCCTGGACGGCCGTCCACGTCGGCTCCCAGTAGACGACGCCCAGGCCGCGCCCGTTCGGGACGGCCTCCACGACGTTCATCACGTCGCGCAGCCAGGCCGCCTGGCCGGCCGGGCTCGCCGGGTAGCCGGCGACCAGCTCACCGGTCGTGTCGATGATGTTCTCGTGGGCGTCCTCGCTGTCCAGGCGGAAGGCGTACGCGGTCTCGACCACGAGCACCGGCTTGCCGTAGCGGGCCGAGATGTCGTCGAGGTTGGCCTGCAGCGAGGAGAGCGGGCCGTGCCAGTAGCCGTAGAACGACAGGGCGATGACGTCGAACGTCACCCCGCGCGCGGTGGCGTTGTCGAACCACTGCCGGTACAGGGCGTTGTCACCGCCGTGCGCCAGGTGCAGCGCGACCCGCGTCGAGGAGGACACCGCCTTCGCGGCCGAGGCGCCCGAGTTCAGCAGCCCGGCCAGCCGCGACCAGTCGGCGGTGGACCCGTCGGGCCAGAGCATGCCGGTGTTGATCTCGTTGCCGATCTGCACCATGTCGGCCGTGGTGCCCTGCGCCTTGAGCGCGTTCAGCACGTCGTACGTGTGGTTGTACACGTCGGAGCGCAACTGCTCGTACGAGTGGGAGGACCAGGCGGCGGGCTTCGCCTGGGCGCCCGGGTCGGCCCAGGTGTCCGAGTAGTGGAAGTCGACCAGGAGCCGCATGCCCTGCGCCTTGATCCGGCGGGCCGTCTCCAGGATGCGGGTCTTGTTGTTGTAGCCGTCCGCCGGGTTCACCCACACCTTGAGCCGCCCGTAGTCGGCGCCCGCCGAGCGCAGCACGCCCAGCGCGTCGGCGGCGGCGCCGGAGCTGTTGCGGTAGACGGCGCCGAGGTCCTCGCTCTTCTTCAGGGACGACACGTCGACGCCCCGCACGGACAGGCCCGTGGAGCCCGGGGTGAAGGACACGTCGTCGACGTTGAGCCAGTTGCCGGCCTTGGCGTCGGAGTTGATGCTGACGGTGCACTGGCCGCTCGTCACCTTCACGGAGGTGACGAGCCGTATCCACTTGCCGTCCGGGGTGGGCGGCAGGTCCGTGCGCTGTTCGGCGGAGCCGCAGTTGCGCAGGGCGATGTACGCGGCGTTCTGCCCGCCGCTGGACCGCACCCAGGCGGTCAGCGTGTACGAACCGTTCGCCAGTCCGGACAGGTACTGGTACGTCTCCACCTTGTAGGCGGACGACGCCCAGTGCGACAGCCGGGAGGCGCCGCTGCGCCCTCCGGCCTCGACGAAGGAGGCGGAGCTCTGGCCGGTCGACGAGTAGGTCGACCAGCCGGTCGTACCGGACTCGAAGCCGGTGTTGGTGAGCGTGGAGGCGG
Organism: Streptomyces tamarix; assembly: GCF_032423885.1. Classification (NCBI taxonomy): domain Bacteria; kingdom Bacillati; phylum Actinomycetota; class Actinomycetes; order Kitasatosporales; family Streptomycetaceae; genus Streptomyces; species Streptomyces tamarix. Next base: position 43,507 of record NZ_JAWCTQ010000017.1, read on the forward strand.
CGTGCGCCGCCGGGGCGGGCAGGGCCGTCAGGGCCAGGCCCGCGGCCAGCGGGAGGAACAGGGCCCGCACGTGGCGGGTCAGGCGGCTCGCTTGGAACATCGTCGTCCCTTCGACGGAGGGGTGGGGGTGAGGACCGGCCGGACGCCCCTCAACACATCCGGCCGGGATCAAGGGGGGCGGGCGCCGCCGGGGAGCGGGCCCGCCCTGCGCGTCAGCCGTCGAGCCGTACGACCCGGACGGCCCCGGCGGGCACGGTCAGCGGGCCGTCGACCCGGCCGCCGTCGAGCAGCTCGGTCCCGGGCCCCTCCAGGGGGACCTCGGCGTCCGCCGCCGTGTGGTTGATGGCGAAGACGTAGCGGCCGGACTCGCCGGTGCGGCGGACGACCTCGACGTCGCGCGGGAGGCCGGTGCGCCCGGCCACCCCGGCGTCCGCGCACGCCAGGTCCAGGACCGCGCCGAGGCCGGCCGCGTCGAGGCGGGTCGACACGTACCAGGCGGTGCCCCGGCCCAGCCGGTGGCGGGTCACGGCGGGCCGGCCGGCGGCGAGCCCGTCGGCGTACTCCCACACCGCCTCGGCGCCGCGCGGCACGACGAACTCGGTCCACACGTCCCCGCCGAGCTCCGCCGGGGCCGCGACCGCCGCCCCGGGCACCGGGGAGAGCCGGACGGCCTGGCCGGGCAGCAGCGGCGAGAACTCCTCGACCGTCAGCCCCAGCACGTCGCGCAGCGCGCCCGGATGGGGGCCCTCGTGGACGGCGTCGTGCTCGTCGACGACCCCGGAGAAGTACGACACGACGAGCGTGCCGCCGTTCTCCACGTACGCGCGCAGGTTGTCGCCCGCCTTCCGGGTGGTCAGGTACAGCGCGGGCACGACGACCAGCGGGTACGCCGACAGGTCGGCCTCCGGCTCGGCGAAGTCCACGGTCAGGTGCCGGTCGTACAGCGCCTCGTACGCGGTGTCGGCGCGCTCGCGCGCGTCGTGGTCCTCGCTGGGCCGCCACTCCAGCTTCTGCGCCCACCAGGACTGCCAGTCCCACACGACGGCGACGTCCGCCTCGGTGCGCGTCCCCCGGACGCCGGCCAGCGCGGCGACGTCCGCGCCGAGCCCGACGACCTCCCGCCACACCCGCGAGTCGGTGCCGGCGTGCGGGACCATCGCGGAGTGGAACTTCTCGGCGCCGCGCCGGGACTGGCGCCACTGGAAGAACATGGCGCCCTCGGAGCCGCGGGCGACGTGGGCGAGGGAGTTGCGGGCCATCTGGCCGGGGGCCTTGGCCGGGTTGTGCGGCTGCCAGTTCACCCCGCTGGTGGAGTGCTCCAGCAGCAGCCAGGGCTCGCCGCCCGCCACCGAGCGGGTCAGGTCGGCGGCCATGGCGAGGTTCACGTGGGTGCGGCGGCCGTCGGTGATCAGGTAGTGGTCGTTGGTGACCAGGTCGACCTCGCGGCCCCAGGCCCAGTAGTCGACGGAGTCGCACTGGCTGAGGGCGGTCATGAAGTTGGTGGTCACCGGGACGCCGGGGGCGAGGCGGTGCAGGATGTCGCGCTCGCGCACGAAGTTCTCCCGCATCGCGGCGTCGGCGAACCGCTGGTAGTCCAACTGCTGGGTCGGGTTGCACGCGGTGGGGGTGAGGCGCGGCGGGTCGATCTGGTCGAGGTCGCCGTAGCTCTGGCCCCAGAAGGCGGTGCCCCACGCCTCGTTGACGGCGTCGACGGAGCCGTACCGCTCGCCCAGCCAGACGCGGAACGCGGCGGCGCAGGTGTCGCAGTAGCAGGCCGAGACGGGCACGCCGTACTCGTTGTGGACGTGCCACAGGGCGAGCGCCGGGTGGTCGGCGTAGCGGCGGGCCAGCCGCTCGGTGATGTCGGCGGCGGCCGCCCGGTACGCCGGGGAGTTGTGGCAGATCGCGCCGCGCGATCCGAAGGCGAGGCGGACGCCCTCGCGGGTGACCGGCAGCGCCTCCGGGTGCTCGCGGTAGAACCAGGCGGGCGGGCAGACGGTGGGCGTGCCCAGGTCGGCGCGGATGCCGTTCTCGTGGAGCAGGTCGAGGACCCGGTCCAGCCAGCCGAAGTCGTGGACCCCCGGCTCGGGCTCCAGCAGCGCCCAGGAGAAGATCCCAACGCTGACCATCGTCACGCCGGCCTCCCGCATCAGTGCGATGTCCTCGTGCCAGACGCTTTCCGGCCACTGCTCGGGGTTGTAATCCGCGCCGAAGGCGAGTCGTGTCAGGCCCCGGGGTGTGTCCGGCATGGGCTTCTCTCCTGGAAGTTGTTTGGCTGGGAACGTTCACAGGCCCTCCTTCGAGGGTGGAGCCAACATAACCGCACAGCAACAACCATTGACAAGTGTCCTGAATGTTTCTCTACTGTGAACGCTCACAGAAGCATGGCAGGCCCCCGCGACTGTCGGAGGCCCCAGGTCAGGGAGAAACATCCATGCCGTTCACGCTGCGCCGCCGCCTCGTGGCCACAACCGTCGCCGGTCTCCTCGGCGCGACCGCCCTCACCGCCTGCGACTCGTCCGGCGACGAGTCCGCCGCCCCGGCGGAGGCGGGCCCCGCCGCCCTCACCTACTGGGCCTGGGCCCCCGGTATGGACAAGGTCGCGGACCTCTGGAACAAGGGCCCCGGCAAGGAGTCCGGGATCACCGTCACGGTGAAGAAGCAGGCGTCCGGCGACGACCTCGTCACCAAGATCCTCACCGCGGCCAAGGCGCACCAGGCCCCCGACCTGGTCCAGGCCGAGTACCAGGCGCTGCCCACCCTGGTCAGCAACGACGTCCTGGCCGACATATCCAAGGAGGTCGAGGGCGTCGAGGAGAAGTTCGCCCCCGGCGTCTGGCAGCAGGCGACCCTCGGCACGGACGCCGTCTACGCGATCCCGCAGGACTCCGGGCCGATGATGTTCTACTACCGGCAGGACCTCTTCAAGCAGTACGGCCTGACCGTCCCCACCACCTGGGACGAGTTCGCCGAGACCGCCCGCACCCTGAAGGAGAAGGCCCCCGACAAGGCCCTCACCACCTTCTCCGCCAACGACGCCGGCCTCTTCGCCGGCCTCGCCCAGCAGGCCGGCGCCCGCTGGTGGAGCACCGAGGGCGAGAAGTGGAAGGTCGGCATCGACGACGCCGCCACCCGCAAGGTCGCCACCTTCTGGGGCGGCCTCGTCAAGGAGGGCGTCATCGACAACCAGCCGATGTACACCCCCGCCTGGAACAAGGCCCTCAACACCGGCGAGCAGATCGCCTGGGTCAGCGCCGTCTGGGCCCCCGGCACCTTGACCACGGCCGCCCCCGACACGAAGGGCAAGTGGGCCATGGCCCCGCTCCCGCAGTGGTCCGGCGGCGCCCAGGCCACCGGTAGCTGGGGCGGCTCCTCCACCGCCGTCACCAACGACAGCAAGCACAAGGCTGCCGCCGCCAAGTTCGTCACCTGGCTCAACACCGACCCCACCGCCCTCGCCGCCCTGGTGAAGGAGAGCGGGATCTACCCGGCCGCCACGGCCGCGCAGACCGGCGGCGCCCTCTCCAAGGCGCCCGACTTCTTCTCCAACCAGCCGACGTTCTACGCGGAGGCCGCCGCGATCGCCAAGACGACGGCCCCCTCCGCCTGGGGCCCCAACGTCAACGTCGCCTACACGACCTTCCGCGACGCCTTCGCCCGCGCCGCCAAGGACAAGACGGACTTCGGTGCCGCGCTGCGCACCATGCACGACACCACCGTCGCCGACCTGAAGAAGCAGGGTTTCGGAGTCGCCGAGTGACCACCACCGCCCCCCGGGCGAACGCCACGGCCGCCGCCGTCCGCCGCTCCGGCGCACGGCGCGGCCGTAGCGCGCCGTTCGCCTTCCTCGCCCCCGCCGCCGTCCTCTTCGCGCTCTTCTTCGCCCTGCCCATCGGCTACGCGATCTGGCTCAGCCTCCACAAGGTCGAGGTCAAGGGCCTCGGCCTCGGCAAGGGTGCCCGCAGCGAAGTGTGGGCCGGCCTCACCAACTACACCGACGCGCTCACCGACTCCGAGCTCCTCGACGGCGCCCTGCGCGTCCTCGGGTACGGCGCCATCGTCGTGCCCACCATGCTCGGCCTCGCCCTGCTGTTCGCGCTGATGCTCGACGCCGACCGGGTCCGGCTCACGTCCGTCACCCGACTGGCGATCTTCCTCCCGTACGCGGTGCCCGGCGTCATCGCCGCCCTGCTGTGGGGATTCCTCTACCTGCCCGACGTCAGCCCGTTCTACTACGTCCTCGACGCGCTCGGCCTGCCGCAGCCCGACCTGCTCGACGGCGGACCGCTGTTCTTCTCGCTGTCGAACATCGCCGTCTGGGGCGGCACCGGCTTCAACATGATCGTCATCTACACCTCCCTGCGGTCCATCCCCGCCGAGGTGTACGAGGCGGCCCGGCTCGACGGCTGCTCGCAGTTCCAGATCGCGCTCCGCATCAAGATCCCGATGGTGGCGCCGTCGCTGGTCCTGACCTTCTTCTTCTCGATCATCGCGACGCTCCAGGTCTTCGCCGAGCCCACCACCCTCAAGCCGCTCACCAACTCCGTCTCCACCACCTGGAGCCCGCTGATGAAGGTCTACCAGGACGCCTTCGGCAACGGCGACCTCCACGCCGCCGCCGCCACCGCCGTGATCATCGCCGTGGTCACGCTCGCCCTGTCCTTCGGCTTCCTCCGCGCCGCCAACTCCCGCACCCAGCAGGGGGAACCCCGATGACCAGCATCACCGCACGCAAGTCCGCGCCCGCCGCGGGCACCACCCCCGGAGCCGCCCAGGCCCCGCCGCGGCCCGCCGCCGGGCGCCCGCCGCTGCGCCACCGGATCGCACTGCTGCCCACCGCCGCCCTGGTGCTGGGCGCCGTCTACTGCCTCCTGCCGGTCGCCTGGGTCCTGGTCGCCGCCACCAAGTCGGGCCGGGAGCTGTTCTCCACGTTCACCTTCCTGCCCGGCACCGGGTTCACCGAGAACATCGCCGACCTCCACGCGTACCGCGACGGCATCTACTGGCGCTGGATGGGCAACTCCGCCTTCTACGCCGGCTTCGGCGCCCTCCTGTCGACGGCCGTGTCCGCCGTCTCCGGCTACGCGCTCGCCCTGTACCGCTTCCCCGGCCGCGAAGCCGTCTTCAAGGTCCTCCTCGCCGGTGTCCTCATGCCGCCGGTGATCCTCGCCGTCCCGCAGTACCTGCTCCTCGCGAAGGTCGACCTCACCGACAGCTACCTGTCGGTCCTGCTGCCGCTGTTGCTCTCCCCGTACGGCGTGTACCTCGCCCGGATCTACGCCTCCGCGGCCGTCCCCGCCGACGTCGTCGAGGCGGCCCGCATGGACGGCGCGGGGGAGTGGAGGATCTTCACCCGCATCGGACTGCCGATGATGGTCCCCGGACTGGTGACGATCTTCCTCTTCCAGTTCGTCGCCATCTGGAACAACTTCCTCCTGCCGTACATCATGCTCGGCGACGACGAGAAGTTCCCGATGACGCTCGGCCTGTACACGCTCCTCGCCCAGGGCTCCAACACCCCCGCCCTGTACACGCTGGTCATCACGGGCGCCCTGCTGGCACTGCTCCCCCTGATCGCGCTCTTCCTGTTCATCCAGCGGTTCTGGAGCCTGGACCTGCTGTCGGGAGCCGTAAAGTCGTGACCATGAAGCACACGGGGGGGCGGCGCAAGCCGCCGACGATCCACGACGTGGCCCGCGAGGCCGGAGTGTCACGCGGCACCGTCTCGCGGGTCCTCAACGGCGGACACTACGTCAGTCCCGCCGCGCAGGAGGCCGTCAACGCGGCCATTCGCAAGACCGGGTACGTCGTCAACCGGCACGCCCGCTCCCTGATCACCGGCCGCTCCGACTCGGTGGGCTTCCTCCTCACCGAGCCGCAGGAGAGGTTCTTCGAGGACCCCAACTTCAACGTCCTCCTGCGCGGCTGCACCCAGGCGCTCGCCGCGCACGACATCCCCCTCCTGCTGATGATCGCCGGGACGGAGGCCGAACGCCGGCGCATCACCCGGTACATCACCGCCGGCCACGTCGACGGGGTGCTGCTGGTCTCCAGCCACTCCGGCGACCCCCTCGCCGAGCGGCTGCGCGACGCCGGGGTGCCGCTGGTGGCGTGCGGCAAGCCCATCGGCCACACCTCCAAGGTCAGTTACGTCGCCGCCGACGACCGCGACGGCGCCCGTGACATGGTCCGCCACCTGCTGGCGCTGGGCCGCCGCCGCATCGGCACGATCACCGGCCCGCTCGACACACCGGGCGGCGTCGAGCGGCTCGCCGGTTACCGGGAGGTCCTCGCCGAGGCGGGCGTCCCGTACGACGAACGGCTCGTCGTCACCGGCGACTACAGCCACGCCGGCGGCGAGGCCGGCGCGGCCGAGCTCCTCCGCCGCGACCCCGGCCTGGACGCCCTGTTCGTCGCGTCGGACCTGATGGCCCAGGGCGCGCTGTCCGCCCTCCACCGGGCCGGGCGGCGCGTTCCGGAGGACATCGCGGTCGGCGGCTTCGACGACTCGCCCGCCGCGACGTCCACCGACCCGGCGCTCACCACGATCCGCCAGCCGTGGGACCGCATCAGCACCGAGATGGTCCGCGTCCTCCTCGCCCAGATCGGCGGGGAGGACCCGGCGGCGGTGATACTCCCGACCGAGCTGATCCGCCGCGCGTCCACCTGATCCCCGCCCCGCTGCTCCGGCCGCGCCGCCGGGGCAGCGGGCCGGATCCCGGCCGCCCCGGGCCGCCGCTGCCCCCGCCGGGGCGGGTCGGGTACTAGCTGGTGCCCAGGTAGTACCCGACCTGCGGCGGCTGGTTGTAGCCGGTGTTCTGCCAGGCGACGCCCAGCCGGTACACCGGGTCGTGCATCAGCGTCGGCAGGCGGAAGTCCGTGGGGTGCGGGGTGGTGTACAGGCGCAGCGCCGTCGAGTCGGCGTCGCGCCAGATCATCTCCTCCCGCCAGTCCCCGAGGATGTCGGCGGACAGCGCCGGGTTGCCCTTGGTCCAGTTGTTGGACCGCGCGGCCGTGTCGTACCAGACGCGGGTCAGCTCGGTGGAGCCGGTGTACTTGAGCACCTGCCCGTAGCCGCTGCCGGCCGTCCCGGACCAGCGGTGGTCGAGCAGTTCGCGGTGCGCGTCGCCGTCCCACCAGATCGCGGAGTTGTACGAGGCGGCGCCGCCGAACGAGGGCACGGCGTCGCTGATCGGCGTGCCGTCCGCCGCGTGGAGGCCGCCGCCGCTGGACCAGCACTCGGCGCCCGCGTGGTCGCGGGTCAGGTCGGCGCAGAGGCCGCGGCCCACGTCCGTGCCGGTGCGCCGCCCCCACAGGACCTGGCCGGTGCGGGCGTCGTGCATCTCGTAGCCGTAGGCGGCGTCGGCGTGCTCGTGCACGTTGAACGACTCCAGGCCCGGCCGCGACGGCAGGAGGTCGCCCACGTGCAGGGCGTCGCCGTGGCCGAGCCCCGTCGTCCACAGGCCGGTCCCGTCGTCGTCGACGGCCATCGCCCCGTACAGGATCTCGTCCCGCCCGTCGGCGTCGACGTCCGCGACCGCCAGGTTGTGGTTGCCCTGCCGGTCGTAGCCCTTGCCGTGGTTGGTGGAGGCGTTCGTGTCGAACTTCCAGCGGCGGGTCAGGGACGTGCCGTCCCAGTCGTACGCGGCGAGGGCGATCCGCTCGTACACGCCCCGGCTGAACACCATGCTCGGCCGTGCGCCGTCCAGGTACGCGGTCGCCGAGAGCAGCCGCCCCTCCCGGTTGCCCCACGTGTCGCCCCAGTCCGCGACGGACCCGCGGGCCGGTTCGAACGGGGCGGACGCCATGACGCGGCCGGTCCGCCCGTCGAAGACCGACAGGTACTCGGGACCGCCGAGCACCGCGCAGTTCGCCGCGAGGTGCGAGGCGCCCGGGTCCCCGACGACCGTCCCGGCCGCGTCGCGGGTGCCGTCCGAGGTGCGCACGGCCATCTCGGCCCGGCCGTCGCGGTCGTAGTCGTACACCTGGAACGAGTCGTAGTGCGAGCCGCTGCGCACGTTCGTGCCGAGGTCCACCCGCCACAGGTGGGTGCCGTCGAGCTCGTAGGCGTCGAACAGGGTCGGCCCGGTGCACGTGCCGGAGTTGGCCACGTCCGTGGCGTTCGACGGCACCCACTTGAGGACGAGTTCGTACGCGCCGTCGCCGTCGAGGTCGCCGACGCTCGCGTCGTTCGCGGAGTACGTGTAGGCGACGCCGTCGCGGGTCGTGCCGCCCGGCGGCTTCCGCAGCGGGATGTCGAGCCGGCCGGAGCCCCAGACCGCCGCGCGGGCGGCGGGCTGCTCCACCCCGCCGACGACGGCCCGGAGCTCGTACCTGGAGGAGGCCGAGCCCCCGGTGTCCAGGTGGTTGGTCTTCCCCGTGGTGGCGATGAGCGCACCGCCGCGGTACAGCCGGAACGACACGCCGGACGGGTCGTCGCCGAACATGCGCCAGGTGACGAGGGTGCCGCCGGCCGCCGGGACGGCGACGAGGCCCCGGTCGAGCCGCTCCGCGACGCGCACGACGGCGGTCGCCCGGACGGCCGCGTCCGGCGGGGCGGCGCCCGCGGCCGACTGGGGGGCGAGGACGCCGCCGGTCCCGGCCGCGAGGGCGGCGAGCAGCGCCCCCGCGACCCGGCCGGCACGGCGGTGCGGGCGGCGGGGACGGTGGCGGAACGGGCGGTGCGGGGAGCGGGGGGAGGGGGACATCACGCGACCTCGTTGTCGGGGACGGGGGAGTACCCGGTGGTCGCCACCCGCCCCCGGAAGGTTGCCCGGTGAACGGTCCGCTCCCACCCGCCGCCCGCGAACCGGAGGCCCGCGCGGCGGCGGCGCGCCAGAGCCGGCGCCGGAGCAGGGAACTCGGCGCCGAAGCCGTCGAGCGCTGGGCCGTCCGCCTGCCGGCCGGCCTGCACGAGCGGATCGGCGACCTCCTGAAGGCCGTACGGGCCGCCGCACCCTGGCGGAGGCGGGCCCCCGCTCCCGGGGCCCCGCTCCTGGGGTCCCCGTTCCTAGGGGGCGACGGAGGAGGGGTTCCCGGAACCCTGGCTCGTGTCCGGTTCCGTGACCGTGTTCGGTTCCGTGTCCGTGTCCGGGGCCGTGCCGCCGGGCGGGGTGTCCGGGTCCGTGCCCGTGGGGGAGCCGTACTGCGGCGGCGTGTCCGGGGACGTCTGCCCGGGGGACTCCTCCGGGGTCGTCCCGCCGTCCGTCGTACCGTCCGTGCCCCGGTCGGTCGGCGTGTCGGTCGGGGTGTCGGTGGGGGTGCCCGGCGGTGCGGTCGTGGACGTGTCCGGCGACACGGGCGGTTTCGTGGTGGCCGGCGACGTGCCGTCCGTCGGCGTCGCCGCAGGAGAGGTCCGTCCGGGGTGCGGGCGTTCGACGCGCTTGCCGGTCTCCACGTCGACGACGGTGAACGTCGGCACGGGCGTCGGCGCGGGCACCACGACCACGACCTCCTCCGCCTGGAAGCCCGGCCAGGTCCGCCCGACCACCTTCTCCGGCCGCTCCACCTGGGGCCGGTCCAGCGGATTGCCGCAGGCGCAGCGCACCCGGGGCACGCCGTACTCGTCGATGAGCACGGCCGTACCGGCCTGGAGTACCGCCTGGTACGGGACCGCCCTGCCGTCCTCGTAGCCGTGGTTCGTCACCAGCGTGTCGAGGCGCAGCTGCACCGACGTCAGGCCGCGCAGGTACGCGGGCAGGCCCTCCGGGGAGGTGCGCAGCACCGACGCGAAGGCCCTCGCCTTGGACCGGTCCCCGTTCAGGTACGCGATCTGCTTCTCGACGTCGCACACGGCGCGGTCGCCGCTGCCCCCGTACAGCTCGGGCACCGACCCGGCGTACCGGTGGCGCTCCTGCGCGGGCAGCCGCTTCACGGCCTGGTCCTCCGGCGTGGCCGTGCTGGGCGTGAAGCTGTTCGGGGGGCGGTACGAGACGCTCTCCGCGCGCACCGCCTCCGCCTCGCCGGGGCGCGACAGCACCACGGCCAGAGCCACCGCCGCGACGAGGACGCCGACGAGGGAGGCGATCACCGGAACGGACCGCCACCAGGGGCGCCCGCCGCCCGCGCGGTGCGAACCGCCGCCCGCGCCTCCGCCCCCGCCGCCTCCGCCCGGGGGCGGCGGGGGAGCGGCGGGGGGCTGCCCGGGGCCGGTGCGGTCCGGCGCGGGGTGCGAGAGCGGGCCCGACGGGGGGCCCGTGGGGCGGCCGGACGCGGGGTCGGAAGTCACATGCGTACCTTTCTTCCGTTCCGTGCCTATTGTGTGCTCCGTCCGGGCGTCGCCCGCAAGCCGGGAGACCGGGTCCGCGCCTAGCGTGGCACCGTGAGCAGTCACAGCGCCGCGCAGCGCGGCACCGCGCACGGCCTCCGCCACGCCGTGCGGGCCTGGCTCGACGCTCTCGCCGCGGTGCTCGCCGCGCTCGCCGCGATGGCGGCGACCGCCGCCCTCGGACTGTGGGCGGCGGGCGCGGCGGACCTGCCCGGCGGGGCGTTCCCCCGCGTCGTCGCCGCCGTCGTCGTCATGGCGGCGGGCGGCGACGTCGAGCTGGCGGGCGGCGCGGGCGACCTCGCCCGGACGGACGCCGAACTGACCGCCACGCCGCTGTCCGTGTCCCTCGCCGGAGCCCTCGTCCTCGCCGCCGGCTTCCTGAGGCCCCTGCGCCACCGCGCCGTCGCCTCGACGCACGAACTCCTCGCCCGCGTCGCCCGCACGGCCGCCCTCTGGCTCGCCGCCCTCGCCGTCCTCGCGGCCCTGGCCCGCCACACCTTCACCGACCTGCTGCCCGCCGACTCGCCCGCCGACCTGCTCGGGGACCTCCTGGATGCCTCGCCCAGCCTCGGCTTCCGCGCGGACACCGGGGGCACGCTCCTGTACGGCCTGCTGTGGGTCCTCGGCGTCCTCGCCCTGACCCTGCTGGTCTCCCGCGGCGCCCCGCTCCCGGTCCGGTTCGTGCGCTACCAGGAGCCCGTACGGCCGGCCGCGTCCGCCATGCTGTTCCTGCTCCTCGCGTACGTCGTCCTCGGCCTGGCCGCCGGCCTCGTCGTGGCCGCCACGCGCGGCCGCCCGGCGGACACGTTCGCCGTGCTGCTGCTGGGCCTTCCCAACCTGGTGTGGCTCGCCCTGGGGCTCGGTATCGGCGCCTCCTGGGAGGGGCGGGTCGACGGCCCGTTCGGGCTGCCCGTGCCGCGCGTCCTCGACCAGGTCCTGCGTGGGCCCGACGACACGACCCTCGACGTGCGGGCCCTCGCGGCCCACGACGACCGCGCCTGGTGGCTGGTCCCCGTCGCGGCGGTGCTGCTGCTGGCCGCCGCGTTCGTGGCGGCGGTCCGTTCGCCGGCCCGCACCCGCCCGTGGCGGCAGGCCCTCCACCTGGGCGTGGCGTTCGCCCTCACCCTGCTCGTCGTGGCGCCGCTGACCCGCCTCGACGCGCGCCTCGGTCTGTCGCTGCTCGGCATCTTCGAGGTCGACGCCCTCGGCGGGCGGGTCGGCCTCCGCCCCCACCCGTGGACGGCCGCCGGCCTCGCCCTCCTGTGGGGCGCCGCCGCCGGGCTCCTCGGCGGCCTCCTCGCCCGCCGGGTCCGCCACCGCGGCGAGGCCGACGACGGCGCCGACGCCGAGCGGCCCACCGGCTGAGGGGCTTTCCCGGGCGACCGCCGCCCCGATCCGGCGGAGACCCACTGGGTAGGGTGGGCGCGACACCACACCGCGAACCGGAACGAGGAGCAGTCGTGAGCGAGTCGGCGTCCACCGCCCTGCAGCAGGAGATAGCCCGGGAACTCCAGGTCGCCGAGACCTTCGACGCGGAGCGGGAGATCGAACGCCGGGTGGCCTTCCTCGCCGAGCGGCTGACCTCCACCGGTCTGCGCTCGCTCGTGCTCGGCATCAGCGGCGGCGTCGACTCCACCACCGCGGGCCGGCTGTGCCAGCTCGCCGTCGAGCGGGCCCGGGCCGCCGGGCACGAGGCGCGGTTCCACGCGATGCGGCTGCCCTACGGGGTCCAGGCCGACGAGCACGACGCCCAGCTCGCGCTCTCCTTCATCCGGGCCGACCACGTGCTGACCGTGGACATCAAGCCCGCGAGCGACGCCGCGCTCGCGGCCGTACTGGCCGCCGGCGTGAGCTTCCGCGACGCCCACCACCAGGACTTCGTGCACGGCAACATCAAGGCCCGGCAGCGCATGATCGCCCAGTACGCGGTGGCCGGCGCGCACGACGGCCTGGTCGTCGGCACGGACCACGCCGCCGAGGCGGTCTCGGGCTTCTTCACCAAGTTCGGCGACGGCGCCGCCGACCTGGTCCCGCTGACCGGCCTGACCAAGCGCCGGGTGCGGGCCGTCGCGGCCGCGCTGGGCGCGCCCACCGAGCTCGTGTGGAAGACCCCGACGGCCGACCTGGAGACCCTCGACCCGGGCAAGGCCGACGAGGACGCGCTCGGAGTCACCTACGACGACATCGACGACTTCCTGGAGGGCAAGCCGGTGGACGAGCGGGCCTTCGGAACGATCGTCGACCGCTACCGCCGCACCGACCACAAGCGCCGACTGCCCATCGCCCCCTGAGAGGGGGCGCCGCGCGCCCGTCGCCCCCGGGAGGGGAGGGCCGCGGCGGAGGACCACCGTCCCGGCACGGCCGTGTCGGGACGCGGCGCACCCGCCCGCGCCCGGTCGCGGCGCGTCACGGCGGGGGCCGGCCGCCCCGGAAGACGGGCAGCGCCCACGGCGGGGGAGCGGGCGGCGGGGGCGGAGGCCCGGCGGGCGGGGGAGGCCCGTCCACCCGGGCGCCGCCGCGCCCGCCGTCCTCCGCCCGCGCCGTCGCCGCCCGCCGCAGCTCGGTCACGAACGCCATGCACGAGTCGAACCGGTGCTCCGGAGCCTTCGCCAGCGCCTTCGCCAGCACCCCGTCCATCCCCGGCGGCAGCTCCGGCCGCACGTCGCTCAGCGGGGGCGGGGGATCGTACTGGTGCGCCCACAGCAGGGCCATGTCGTCGTCCCGGCGGAACGGCGGCGCGCCGGCCAGCGTCTCGTACACGACGCACCCCAGGCTGTACACGTCGCACCGGCCGTCCACGGGCCGTCCCGAGATCTGCTCCGGCGCCACGTAGTCGAGGGTCCCCACGAACTGGCCGACGCTCGTGAAGCCGGTCAGGGACAGGGACTTCTTCGTCAGCCCGAAGTCCGTCAGGTAGACGTGCTCGGGCCGGTCGCTGTCCGTGCCCTCGGCGACGAGGACGTTGCCCGGCTTCACGTCCCGGTGCACCAGGTCGTGGGCGTGCGCCGCGTCCAGCGCCGACGCGACCTGCACGGCGATCCGCACCGCCGTGGCGGGGGGCAGCGGACCGGTGCGGTCCAGCAGCGCCCGCAGGTCCTGCCCGGGCACGTACCGCATGGCGATGTACAGGAGCCCCTCGGTCTCCCCCGCCTCGAAGACCGGCACGATGTTCGGGTGGTCGATCGCGGCGGCGACCCGCGACTCGTGCGCGAACCGCTTCCGGAACGTGTCGTTGCGGGCCAGCTCCGGCGCCAGGAGCTTCAGCGCCACGGTGCGGCCGAGCCGCAGGTCCGTCGCCCGGTACACGACCGCCATGCCGCCGCGGCCGATCTCGGCGTCGATCCGGTAGTGCGCGACGTCCCGCCCCACCAGGCCCGACGGCCGTCCGGCGGGCAGGTCGGCAGCCGGCCCGGTCATCCGCCACCCGCCCGGTCGTCCGCCGGGCCGCCCCGGCCGGCCCCGGGAACGTCGGCCACCCGCGTGGGCTCCGCGGCGGCGGGCCGCTCCGGGGTGCCGGGCGGACGCGCACCGGTCCCGGCTCCGCCGTCGGTACCGTCCCCGTCCCCGTCCCCGCCCCCGTCCTCCGCCGCCGGTGCGGCCCGCGCCGGTCCGGGGCCGCCGGTGGTGACGACGCGGGTGGGCTCGTGCCCGGGGGCGGGCGGCGGCGCGCCGGCGCCGGGTACGTGCTCCCCGCCGGAGGCGTCCGGCGGCGGTACGGCGTCCGCCGGGCCGGACGGCTCCCGGCCGCCGGCCCCGCGGGGCGGCGCCCCCGCCGACGGCGCCGACGTCGAGGCGTACGCGGCCAGGCGGGTGCCGTCGCAGTACAGCCAGCGCTCGTGCTCGGCGTCGTACAGCCACATCGCCTCGCCCTCGACGACGACGCCCAGCCGCAGTCCGCCGGTGCTCCGCCGGAACCCCTCGCCGTCCGTCCGGCCCGCCGCCAGGTCCTCCGCCGCCTGCCGGTACCGGGCCAGCGACGCCTCCGCCCGCGCCAGCAGCGGCCGCGGGTCGGCGGTCCGCGCCATGTCCCGCGCCGCGGCCGGCGGATCCTCCGGCACGGACACCAGCAGCCGCCCGTCCACCCAGGCCGACCAGCCGTTCGAGCACAGGATCCGCGCCCAGTCGCCCGTCCGCTCCAGCAGCCGCACCGGCAGGAAGGGGTCCAGCGGCACCGTCGGCCTGGCCGTGCCCGGCGTCTCCCACGCGGGCATGCCGTGGCGCGGTACGACATGGGTGGGCCGGAAGTCGTCGGGGGCCGGGCCGTCGGCCGGGAGGGCGGAGGTCACGGGCGCCTACTTCCGCATGATCACCGGCTCGTGGCGGCGCAGCAGTCGCGCCACCACGAAACCGAGGCCGACGGCGAGCGCCAGCAACACGCCCATGTCGAGCAGCCACGTCGGCAGGTCGTGCGCGAACAGCGGGTCCCGGGACCGCTCGCCCGGCACCGTGGTGCCGAGGTCCACGGTCGCGGCCATCGCGGCGAACGCCCACCGGGACGGCACCAGCCACGCCAGCTGCTCCAGCACCGGCGTCCCCCGCACGGACAGCAGCGCCCCGCAGAACACCACCTGCACGACCGCGAGGAGCACCAGCAGCGGCATGGTGACCTCCTCCTTGCGCACCAGCGCGGACACGAACAGGCCCAGCACCATCGCCGTGAACGCCAGCGCCGCCACCGCCAGCGCCACCTCCGCGAGCGGTGGCAGCAGCACGCCCCGCCCGCCCGGCACGCCCATCGGCACCCCGACCAGCGCGACCAGCGTGAGCACGACCGCCTGCACGACCGTGACCGCGCCCAGAACGGCCACCTTCGACATCAGGTACGCCGACCTGGACAGGCCCACCGCCCGCTCCCTCCGGTAGATGGTCCGCTCCTTCACCAGCTCCCGCACCGCGTTGGCCGCGCCCGTCAGGACCCCGCCCACGCAGAGGATCAGCAGCACGTTCAGCGTCGACTCCGGACCCAGCCTCCCCTCCGACAGGGCCCGCGCCATCGCGCCCATCACGAACGGCAGCGCCACCATGATCGCCAGGAAGGTCCGGTCGGCGCTCAGTGCCGCCGCGTACCGGCGTACGAGGGTGCGGAGCTGGGAGCCCCAGCTCTGCGCCTTCGGCGGCGGGGGCGGCGGGGAGGCCGCAGTGCCCGCCGCGGGCTCGGCGGGGCGCCGCATCGCCGCCTCGATGTACCGCTCGTGGTACTCCGAGTCGCGGAACCGGCCCGCCCAGTCCCGCTCCCGGTCGTTCTCGAACGCCTCGAACGCCTCCGGCCACTGCGCGCAGCCGAAGAAGCCGAGCGCCTCCCCGGGCGGCCCGTAGTAGGCGATCCGACCGCCCGGCGCGAGGACCAGGAGCCGGTCGCACACGTCGAGGCTGAGCACGCTGTGGGTGACGACGACGACGGTGCGCCCGTCGTCCGCGAGCCCGCGCAGCATGTGCATCACCGACCGGTCCATGCCCGGGTCCAGGCCGGACGTCGGCTCGTCGAGGAACAGCAGCGACGGCTTCGTCAGCAGCTCCAGGGCGACGCTGACGCGTTTGCGCTGCCCGCCCGAAAGGCTGTGGACGGGCTGGTCGGCGCGCTGCTCCAGGCCCAGCTCCCGCATCACCTCGTCGACGCGCGCCCGGCGTTCCGCCTTCCGGGTGTCCTCGGGGAAGCGCAGCTCCGCGTACTGCCGGTACAGGTCGCGCCCGTCGTACAGGACGGTGCCGCGGTCGGCGGGCCGCAGCCCCGTCAGGGCGTTCAGCAGCGTCGACTTGCCGGCGCCGCTGGGGCCGACGACGCCGAGGAGCGCCTTCTCGCCCACGGGGAACGTCACCCCGTCGAGGAGGGTCCTGCGGCCGCCGTCCACCGTGACGGTGAGCCCCTGCACGTCGAGGGAGACCTCGCCCGTGTCGGTGTACTCGACGAGGCGCCCCGCGACGACGCGGTACGCGCGGTGGCCGATGCCGATGATGTCCTCGGGGCCCACGCGGGCCTCGTCGACCGGGTGGCCGTTGAGGAACGTGCCGTTGTGGCTGCCGAGGTCGTGGATCCGGTACGTGCCGTCGGGGTGGGACAGCAGCTCGGCGTGGCGCCGGGAGACCACGAGGTCGTCGACGACCACGTCGTTGTCCGCGGCGCGGCCGATGCGGACGGTCCGGGTCGGCAGGGGGCGTACGGAGGTGGGGCGGCGGAAGGCGCCGGTCGCGTCGGGCAGCGACACGGACGACGGCCGCGGCCCGGGGTCCGGAGCGACGCCGGGCACCGGGGCGGTCCCGGGGTCCGGGGCGGCGCCGGGTGCGGGCGGCCACCCGTCCGCGGGCGGCCACCCGTCCGCCGGCCCGGGGCCGGGGGGAAGGCCGGTGGCGGGCCGGTCCGTGCCGGGCGGCGGCGCGGTGGCGTCCGACAGGACCGCGGCCGGGCCGTCCTCCGGATGGCCGAAGCGCAGCACCGTACCGGCGCGCACGTCCCGGGCGGCGACGCGCAGGCCGTCCGCGTACGTGCCGTTCGTGCTGCCCTCGTCCCGGACCGTCCAGTGGCCGTCCTCCTCGCGGAACACCGCGTGGTGCCACGAGACCCGGGCGTCGGCGAGCGGGATGTCGCTCGCCGGGTCGCGCCCGACGCGGTAGACGTGGCTCGGACGCAGCACCGTGGAGTGCCCGTCGACATCGACGACCAGCTCGGGTGCGGTAGGCACGACGGGCCGCTCTCCCATGAGGGAATTTTATCTTTTTGCGTAGAAATGTGCCTGATAGGTGGAGTGTGCTCCCCGGACGGAGGGGAACGCGGAAACGGACCCGAGAGACCGACAGGAGGTCCCCATGACGCCTGACCACGCACCCGAGAACCCCACGACCGCCCACCCGCGGCCGGACTTCCCCGAGCAGGAACAGTCGCACCCCGGCCGGACCGATGACATGAGCCCCCGCCCCGACCACGGCGAGGAGTCGTACCGGGGGAGCGGCCTGCTGCGGGACCGTGCCGCCGTCGTCACGGGCGGCGACTCCGGGATCGGCCGCGCGGTCTGCCTGGCCTACGCGCGCGAGGGCGCCGACGTGCTGTTCGCCCACCTCCCCGAGGAGGCCGACGACGCCCGCGAGACCGTGCGCCTCGTCGAGGACGCCGGTCGCAAGGCCGTCGCCGTGCCGTGCGACATCCGCGACGAGGAGACGTGCCGGGCCCTCGTCGAGCGGGCCGTGGCCGAGTTCGGCCGCATCGACGTGCTCGTGAACAACGCCGCCTTCCAGATGGCCCAGAGCGACGGCTTCGAGGCCATCACGACCGAGCAGTTCGACCGGGTGATGAAGACCAACCTGTACGGCATGTTCTGGATCACCAAGGCCGCGCTCCCGCACATCCCGGAGGGCGGCTGCATCGTCAACAGCGCCTCCGTGCAGGCGTACAAGCCCAGCCCGCCGCTGCTCGACTACGCCATGACCAAGGGCGCCATCGTCACCTTCACCCAGGGGCTCGCGCAGGACCTCGCCCCGCGCGGCATCCGCGTCAACGCCGTGGCCCCCGGGCCGGTGTGGACGCCGCTGATCCCGGCGACCATGCCGGAGACGGCCGAGTTCGGCAAGCAGTCGCCGCTCGGGCGGCCCGCCCAGCCGGCGGAGATGGCCCCCGCGTACGTCTTCCTCGCCTCGTCCGCCGCGAGCTACATCACCGGCGAGATCATGAACGCCACGGGCGGCACGCCGCTGCCCTGACGGCGTCCCCGGCCGGGCGCGGCCACGTCCCCGGCCGGGACGTGGCCGCGCCCGGCTCCGTCACCGCGTCTCGCGGCGGAGCCGGTGCGCCCGCCGGGAGACGCGGCCCCGGAGCACCGGCGGCCACTTCCTGGTGTCCCGCGGCTCCACGTACGGCTCCTCCGTGGGGGGCAGGCCCGCCCGGATCGCCCGCTGGCGGGCCAGTTCCGCGTTCAGCTCCAGGCCCAGCAGCACCGCCAGGTTGGTCAGCCACAGCCAGATCAGGAAGACCACGACACCGGCCAGCGTCCCGTACGTCTTGTTGTACGAGCCGAAGTTCGCCACGTACAGCGCGAACCCGCCCGACGCCAGCAGCCACAGCAGCACCGCCGTCACGCTGCCCGGGCTCAGCCAGCGGAAACCCGGCCCGCGCACGTTGGGCGCCCGCCAGTACAGCAGTGCCACCATGAACATCACGAGGAGCACCAGCAGCGGCCACTTGGCGATGCCCCACGCCGTCACGGCCGCCCCTCCGGCGCCGACCGCCTCCCCGGCGCGCCGCGCGAGCGGCCCGGTGAACACCACGATCACGGAGCTGACCGCCAGCAGCACCATCATCAGCAGCGTCAGCCCGATCCGCAGCGGCGTCAGCTTCCACACCGGGCGGCCCTCCGGCAGGTCGTACACGGCGTTCGCCGCCCGGATGAACGCCGCCACGTAACCGGACGCCGACCAGACGGCGGCGACCAGACCGACCACCGCCATCAGCCCGCTCGCCGCGCCGGCCCCCCGCAACTGGCGCACCGCGTCGCTCAGCAGGTCCCGCACGGGGCCGGGGGCGAGCTGCCCGAGGCTGTCCAGCAGGGAGCGGATCGCCGAGTCGCCGACCACGCCGAGCAGCGCCACCATGACCAGGAGGGCCGGGAACACGGACAGGACCCCGTAATAGGTGAGCGTGGCGGCCCGGTCCGGAAGCTCGTCGTCGAGGGCCTCCCTGGCCGTGCGCCGCACCACGGTTCGCCAGGACCGGGCGGACAGGTCCGCCGGTCCGTCGTCATGATTCGCCATGCCCCCACGGGTTACCCGGTACGGGCATCCCAACCAGGCGTGCGGCCGGTGCCGCGCGCCCGCACCCCGAGGAGGGACAGCCCATGCCCATCGCGACGGTGAACCCCGCGACCGGCGAGACGCTCAAGACGTTCCGGCCGTTCGGCCCGGACGAGGTCGAAGAGCGCGTGGAAGCCGCCTACCGGGCGTTCCACCACTACCGCACGACCGGCTTCCCCGAGCGGGCCGCGCTGCTGCGGCGCGCCGCCGACCTGTTGGAAGAGGAACTGCCGGAGATCGCCCGGACCATCACCACGGAGATGGGCAAGCCCCTCACCGCGGCCCGCGCCGAGGCCGCCAAGTGCGTGAAGGCCATGCGCTGGTACGCCGGGAACGCCGAGGCGCTGCTCGCCGACGAACGGCCCTCCGACGCCGACGTGCGGGACTCCGGTGCCGCCACCGCCCGCGTCCACTACCGGCCGCTCGGCCCCGTCCTGGCCGTCATGCCCTGGAACTTCCCGCTGTGGCAGGTCGTGCGGTTCGCGGCGCCCGCCCTCATGGCCGGCAACACCGGCCTGCTCAAGCACGCGTCGAACGTCCCGCAGACCGCCCTCTACCTGGAGGACCTGTTCCGCCGGGCGGGCTACCCGGACGGCGTCTTCCAGACCCTCCTGACCGGTTCCGACGCCGTCGAGGGCATCCTGCGCGACCCGCGCGTCGCCGCCGCCACCCTCACCGGCAGCGAGGCCGCCGGCCGGTCCGTCGCCGCGGTCGCGGGCGACGAGGTGAAGAAGACCGTCCTCGAACTGGGCGGCAGCGACCCGTACCTCGTCCTGCCCTCCGCCGACCTGGAGCGGGCCGCCGCGACCGCGGTGACCGCCCGTACCCAGAACAACGGCCAGTCGTGCATCGCGGCCAAGCGGTTCATCGTCCACGCGGACGTCTACGACGACTTCGTGGAACGGTTCACCGCCGGGATGGCCGCGCTGCGGGTGGGCGACCCGATGGACGAGTCCACCGACGTGGGGCCGCTCGCCTCCGAACGGGGCCGCGCCGACCTGGAGGAGCTCGTCGACGACGCCGTGGAGCGCGGCGCCGACGTCCGCTGCGGGGGCCGCCGGCCCGAGGGCCTCGACCGGGGCTGGTACTACGAGCCGACCGTCCTCACCGGGGTGACGCCCGCCATGCGCCTGCACCGCGAGGAGGCGTTCGGCCCGGTCGCCGCCGTCTACCGGGCGGCCGACCTGGACGAGGCGCTGGAGATCGCCAACGACTCGCCGTTCGGCCTGAGCTCCAACGTCTGGACGCGCGACGAGGCGGAGGTGGAGCGCTGCGTACGGGACCTGGAGGCGGGCGGCGTGTACGTCAACGGGATGACCGCCTCGCACCCGGCGCTGCCGTTCGGCGGCGTCAAGCGGTCCGGGTACGGGCGGGAGCTGTCGGGCCACGGCATCAAGGAGTTCTGCAACGCCACCACGGTCTGGCGGGCCGCCTGACGGCCGGCCCCGGGGGATCCGGGGGAGAGGGGCCGGTCGGAGGGGCTGATCGGCGGGGCCCGTCAGAGGGGGACGACGACCTCGTCCTCGGGCGGCGGTCCGGGCGGCGTCCCGTCCCCGAACGGGCGCCCGCCCAGCTCCTCGCGGTGGTGCGGCGACCGCCAGCCGCGCAGGTCCGGGCCGCGCGGCACGATCCGCGTCGGGTTGATGTGCCCGTGCACCAGGTAGTAGTGGCGCTTGATGTGGTCGAAGTCCACCGTGTCGCCGAACCCCGGGGTCTGGAACAGGTCCCGCGCGTACGCCCACAGGACCCGGTCCTCGGTCAGCTTGTTGCGGTTGCACTTGAAGTGGCCGTGGTACACGGCGTCGAACCGCACCAGCGTGGTGAACAGCCGCACGTCGGCCTCGGTGATCGTGTCGCCCACCAGGTAGCGCCGCCCCGCCAGGTGCTCCGACACCTGGTCGAGCCGGGCGAACAGCCGCCCGTACGCCTCGTCGTACGCTCCCTGCGAGGTGGCGAAGCCGGCCTCGTAGACGCCGTTGTTGACGTCCCGGAAGATGCCGTCCATCCGCTCGTCGATCTCGTCGCGCAGGTGCTCGGGGTACAGGTCGGGGGCGCCGGGCCGGTGCAGCCGCGTCCACTCGGTCTCCAGGTCGAGGGTGATCCGCTGGTAGTCGTTGGTGACCAGCCGGCCGCTCGGCACGTCGACGACCGCCGGTACGCTCACCCCGCCCGGCTGCCCCGGCTCGCGCGCCTCGTACGCCTCGGACAGGAACCGGATGCCCAGCACCGGGTCGCGGCCGTCCGGGTCGAGCGTGAACCGCCAGCTCCGCTCGTCCTGCACGGGGTCGGCCACGGCCAGCGACAGGGCCCCCTCCAGCCCCAGCAGCCGCCGCACCACCAGGGAGCGGCTCGCCCACGGGCAGGCCCTGCTCACCACCAGCCGGTACCGTCCGGCCTCCACCGGCCAGCCGTCCCGGCCGTCCTCGGTGATCCGGTCGGTGAACCGGCCGGACGCCCGCTGGAACCGTCCCTCGTCGCTCATGCGCCCCCGGGTACCCACCCCCGCCCGCCCGATGCCGCCCGCCCGGCGTCACCCGCCCGCCCGATGCCGCCCGGCCGGTACGGCCGCCCGATGCCGTCCGCCCGGTGCCGTCCCGCCTACCCGTGGGCCCGCAGCGGCCGAGGCCGCGCCGGGCGCCGCTCGCCCGGGTGGAACGGCAGGATCAGCAGCCGGGCCCGGGGCGCGGCCATCGGCTGCGCCGCGCACACGGTGATCCAGCCCGGCCCGTGCTCCGCGTGGTGCACCGGCCGGTCGCCCCCGTCGGGGTGGACGTACGCGCTCGCCGACTCGTAGACGCGGGCCGCCAGCGGGTCGTCCAGCACCTCCTTCTCGATGCCGCACAGCGTCGGGTCCTCCGGGTCCGCCGCGAGGGCCGCCCGCAGCTGCGGCAGGACCAGGGGCGCCCACGCCGTCTCCCACTGCCGCAGCACCGCCCGGGCCTCCGGCTCCACCGTCATCCACCGCATCGTGTTCGGCGGCACCCGGCGGTCCGGGAAGAGCGCGGCGAACGGCTCGTTGTGCGCCAGCAGGTTCCACGAGCGGTCGCTGATGTACGCCATGTGGGAGATCCCGTCCAGCGCCAGCTGCCACGTCCCCGGAACCGCCTCCCCGGCCCGCGCGTTCAGCGGGTGCGGCGGGTCCTGGCCCAGTGCGTACCGCCACAGCGCCACCCACTCCTGCTCGTTCATGCCCAGCAGCCGCGCCACGTCCTCCAGCAGGTCGACCGGCGGGTTCGGGTAGCGGCCCGACTCCAGCCGGCCGTACGTGTCGGGCGCCCGGTGCAGCAACTGGTCGATCTGCGCCTGTGAGAGCCCCGGCGCCCGCCTGCCCTGCCGGGTCGGGCGCGACAGCCCGTGGCTCTCCGGCGCGATCAGGGCACGGCGCTCCCTCAGGAGGTAGCGCAGGGCGACCTTGTCCATGTGGGTGTCCCTCCCCCAGAGGAACGGCCGTCGAGGGTGGTCGGTCCGCCGGCGGCCGTCGCGGTGAAACGGTGGCGCGGGCCGAGAGCAGCCGCACCGGTACGCTGTCCCAGCGTGCGCCGGCGATCAAGTACCCGAGCGGTGCGTACCTGCGCACGGCGCACACACGCAGTCGCGAACAGGGGCGGAGATGACCGAAAGGGACGGCTCGGCGCGCTCGGCGGCCCCGCTGTCGGGGGCGGCCAGGGCGCTGTACGCCCGGATCACCCGGGGCGAGCCCGTCGGGCCCGACGACACCGGCGCGCTCGGTGAACTCGTCGACTGGCGCCTCGTCACCGTCGACCCCGACCGGCCCGCCGTGCCGATCGCCCTCGACCCGCAGGAGGCGGGGCGCCGCCGGCTCGCCGACGAACTGCGCGATATGGCCGCCCGCGCCGCCCGGATCGCAGCCATCCCCGACCTCGGGGACGAGCTCGGGCTCCACTTCGAGCGCGCCAAGTGGCGCTCCGGCTCCGGCAGCGAGTTCCTCGCCGGCCGCGAGCAGGTCACCGCCCGCATCGGGGAGGCCGTCGACCGCGCCGAGACCGAGGTCCTCACCGCCCTGCCCGCCGGCCCCGCCTGCGAGGAGCTCCTCGGCGAGACCACCGACCGGGACTCCCGGGCCCTCGCCCGCGGCGTGCGGCTGCGCACCCTCTTCGGGGACGGCGTCCGCGACGACGCGGCGGCCCGCGAGTGGGTGACGGTCATGTCCGCCCGGGGCACCCGGTTCCGTACGCTCCTCGCCCCGTTCCAGCGGTGCGTCGTCGTCGACCGCCGCCAGGCGTTCATCTCCGACCACGTCGTCGGCGGCGACCCCGACCGGACCGCGTGGCACGTCATGGACCGGGCCTTCGTCGCCTTCGTCGCCGAGGGGTTCGAGGACGCCTGGCGCCGCGCCGACGTCTGGTACGGCGACCCGCGCCGCGCCGTGCCCGACGACGAGGCCGGCAGGCTGACCGACCGCCAGCGCGAGATCCTCATCGACACGGCCGCCGGCGTCGACCAGCGCATCACCGCCCGCCGCCTCAACATCGGGCTGCGCACCCTCACCAAGGAGCTCGCCCAGCTCCGCGCCCGCTGGGGCGTGTCCACCCTCGCCGCCCTCGCCTACCAGTGGGCCCTCTCGCCGGAACGGCAGCGGACCACCGGCCGTACGGGCGGGGAAACCCCGGCCTGAGGTGCGCGCTCCGTTTTTCCACTGAAAAAGCATCAGAGGAAAAACGCTCCGGGACTGTTGCATGCTGAAGGAGGTCGGGAGGTCAACCGGCCCTTCGAGGAGCGCCGATACTCCGCGAAGCCGCTATTACGGGGGCCGTTATCCGCGCCTCATGCCAGAACCGGGCAGCGCAGGGCACGGGCAGCGTGTCTTGCCGGGCATCGCGCGGATACCGCAAGGTCACTGCCAGGGCCTTCCGGACGCAAAACCGAATCCTCGGTACGTCCCCCGTGATACGGCTCCTCCCGTTCCCCGTCCCCGCCCGACGGCCCGCCCGGGCCGTCACGCCCGCGCCGCCGGGCCGATCTCGCACCACACGGCCTTCCCCTCGCCGCGCGGCTCGACCCCCCAGCGCGCCGCCAGCGCGTCCAGGAGCAGCAGCCCCCGCCCCGAGGTCGCCGCCTCGCCCGGGGTACGGCGCCGGGGCCACGCGCTCGACCGGTCCTGCACCGTGAGCCGCACCCGCCGCACCGGCTCCGGCAGCACCTCCAGCGTCAGCACCGCCCCGCCCTCCGTGTGCAGCAGCACGTTGCCCAGCAGCTCCCCGGTGAGCAGCTCGGCGTCGTCCGCGCTCTCCCGCATCCCCCAGTCGCGCAGCGCCCGCCGCACCACCGCCCGCGCCTCCGACAGCCCCTCCGGGTCCGCCTGGTGGACGTACTGGTGGATGCGCGGCGCCCGCGTCGTGCCCGGGTCCGGGCTGCGCCGCAGCACCAGCAGTGCCACGTCGTCACCGGCGCCCCACCGCTCCCAGAACCGCTGCGACAGGTGGTCGGCGAGCGCCTCCGCGCCCGGCGGGCCCGCGGCGATCGCCTCGGCCAGCGCCCCCACACCCCGCCCGATGTCCGCGCCCGGCTCCTCGACGAGGCCGTCCGTGCACATCACCAGCGTCTCGCCGGGCACCAGGTCCAGCCGCGTCTCCGGGTACTCCTCGTCCCCGAACACCGACGCGAGGCCCAGCGGCAGCCCGCCCGGCAGCTTCGGCGCCCCCACCCGCCCGTCCGTGTGCCGGATCAGCGGCCCCAGGTGCCCCGCCCGCACCGCCCGCGCCGTGCCCGTACCCAGGTCGACCTGGGCGTACGTGCAGGTCGCGAACCGCTCCGTGTCCAGCTCGGCCAGGAACCGCGACGCCCGGGCCAGCACCGTCGACGGGGCGTGGCCCTCGCCCGCGTACGCGCGCAGGGCGATGCGGAGCTGCCCCATGACCGCGGCGGCGTGCGTGTCGTGCCCCTCCACGTCGCCGACGACGACCCCGACGCGGCCCCGCGGCAGCGGGATCACGTCGTACCAGTCGCCGCCGACCTGCCGGCCGCTCCACGCCGCGTGGTAGCGCACGGCGACCTCGCCGCCGTCGATCCTCGGGATGCGGCGCGGCAGCATGGTCGCCTGGAGGTCCGTGGCCAACTCCCGCTCCTCGTCGAAGAGGATCGCCCGCTGGAGGGACTGCGCGACGATCGCCGCGAGGCCCAGCGCCAGGTTCCGCTCGTCCGCGCTGAACGCCGTGCGGCGCCGGTAGAACAGCGCCATGCCGCCCAGCGTCCGCGCCTGCGCGACCAGCGGCAGGTACGCCGCCGACCGGAACGGCAGCCGGCCCGCGAGCGGGGCGAGCAGCGGGTGGTTCCCGGCCAGATCCTGGAACGACTCGGCGAACAGCGGTTGCCCGCTCAGCACCGTCCCGTGCAGCGGCAACCCGCTCTCCAGCCGCCGCACCCGCAGGTCGTCCAGTACCTCCAGGGACTCGCCGCTCAACGCGATGATGTTCAGCGAACCGTTCTCCACCAGGCCCAGCGCCAGCCCGTCGGCGCCGAGCCGGGCGAGACCGCCGGGGCCGGTCAGCGCCTCCGTCACGTCGTCCACGGTCACCGCCCGCGCCATGGCCCGCGTCGACCGCTCCACCATGTCGGTCTGGCGCCGCCGGCGCCGCTCCAGCTCCATGACGAACTCGGAGTGCGTCACCTCGGAGGTCGCGTCGCGGACGATCCCGACGATCCGGTGCGCCCGGCCGTCGCGGTCCCGCAGGACGCGCGCCTGCACGTGCGTCCACTGCTCGGAGCCGTCGTCCCGCTCCAGCCGGAAGTGCGCCGCGTACGAGGACCGGCCGCCGGCCAGCGCGTCCCGGACCACGCCCTCCAGCCGCTCCCGCTCCGCCCGGTCGAGCCGCCCCACCAGCGTCGCGGGCCGCGCGTCGAAGGCGGCGGGGTCCTGTCCGAACACCAGCAGCCCGGCCACGTCGACGTCGATCGTGCCGGAGGCGAGGTCCCAGTCGAAGCTGCCGGTGCGGTTCATGGCGAGCCGCTCGGCCGGCCCGATCTCGCCGCCGTGCTCCCGCTCCGTGCCGAGCGCCCGGTTCTCCGTCATCCCCCTCATTGTCGAGCCCGCCGGCGGGGAACGCCAAGGCGTCGGGGCGGGCCGCCCGGCGAAGGCCGCCCGTCCGGTCCGGCACGGGGGACCGGCGCGCGGTGGGACGGGAGGCCCCGGCGCGCCGGGAGGAGCCGCCGGGGCCTCCCGGCGGGGGCCACGGCGGCACCCGGCCGGCGGTGCGCCGGCCCCGCCGCGACCGCCGGCGCACCGTCGCAGGCGTCCCCTCCGGCCGCGACCGTCCCCGATGACCCTGTCGCAACCGTTGACGCGCCAATCCGCCCTGCCTATCTTCCTGTTCGAAGTCCTGGTCAATGTCCGATATACCGAACAATAGAGTTCCAGGAGCACCCACATGGCATCCATACGGCCGAGGCTCGTCCTCGCGCTGGCGGCCGCGCTCGTGGGGACGGTGCTCGCCGCCCCCACCCGGGCCGACGACACCCCCGCGGCCGAGCCCGCCGACTACACCCTCGCCGTCCACCCGGACCGCGAGGGCCCCGCGATCGACCCCACCATGTACGGCGTCTTCTTCGAGGACATCAACAACGCCGCCGACGGCGGCCTCTACGCCGAGCTGGTGCGCAACCGGTCCTTCGAGTTCTCGCCCGTCGACAACGCCGCCTACACCCCGCTCACCGGTTGGCAGACGACCGCGCACGGCGGCGCCACCGGCACCGTCCGCGCCGTCGACGACGCCGACCGCCTCAACGAGCGCAACCGCACCTACCTGCGCGTCGACCTCTCCGGCCACGGAGCCCCCGGCTCCGGCTACGGCGTCGTCAACTCCGGCCACGGCTCCGGCGTCGCCGTGCGCGCCGGCGCCCGCTACGACTTCTCCGTCTGGGCCCGCACCGACCAGCGCCGCGGCACCCGGCTCACCGCCCGCCTGCGGGACGCGGACGGCGCCGCCCTGTCCGCCCCGCTCACCGCCACCGTCCGCGGCGACCGCTGGACCAAGTACAGCGGCACGCTCACCGCCACCGCGACCACCTCCGGCGCGCGCCTCGCCGTCACCGCCGAGGGCGGCGGAGTCCTCCGCCTCGACATGGTCTCCCTCTTCCCCCGCGACACGTACAAGGGCCGGAAGAACGGCCTGCGCAAGGACCTCGCCGAGAAGATCGCCGCGCTCAAGCCCGGCTTCCTCCGCTTCCCCGGCGGCTGCCTCGTCAACACCGGCTCCCACCAGGCGTACGAGGCCCCGAACTGGGAGCGCGAGCGCTCCTACCAGTGGAAGGACACGATCGGCCCGGTCGAGCAGCGCGCCGTCAACGCCAACTTCTGGGGCTACCACCAGAGCTACGGGCTCGGCTACTACGAGTACTTCCAGTTCGCCGAGGACATCGGCGCCATGCCGCTGCCCGTCGTGCCCGCCCTCGTCACCGGCTGCGGCCAGAACCGGGCCACCGACGACCCGGCCCTGCTGCGCCGCCACATCCAGGACACCCTCGACCTGATCGAGTTCGCCAACGGACCCGTGACCTCGACCTGGGGCCGCAAGCGCGCCGAGATGGGCCACCCGAAGCCGTTCGGGCTCACCCACCTCGCCGTCGGCAACGAGGAGAACCTCCCGGACGCGTTCTTCGAGCGCTTCCAGCAGTTCCGCGCCGCCATCGCGGCCGAGTACCCCGGCATCACGGTCGTCGGCAACTCCGGCCCCGACGACACCGGCGCCACCTTCGACCGGCTCTGGGAGCTCAACCGCCGGGCCGGAGTCGCCATGGTCGACGAGCACTACTACAACAGCCCGCAGTGGTTCCTGGAGAACAACGAGCGCTACGACTCCTACGACCGCCGGGGCCCGAAGGTCTTCCTCGGCGAGTACGCCTCCCTCGACAACCGCTTCGCCAACGCCCTGTCCGAGGCCGCCTTCATGACCGGCCTGGAGCGCAACGCCGACGTGGTCAAGCTCGCCTCGTACGCCCCGCTCCTCGCGGACGTGCGCGAGAACCAGTGGCGGCCCGACATGATCTGGTTCGACTCCACCCGCTCCTGGGGGTCGACCAGCTACGAGGTCCAGAAGCTGTTCATGAACAACACCGGCGACCGGGTCGTGCCCAGCGAGGCGTCCGGCACCCCGCAGCTCTCCGCCCCGATCACCGGCGCGGTCGGCCTGTCCACCTGGGCGACCTCCGCCGCCTACGACGACGTGCGGGTCACCGCCGAGGACGGCACCGTCCTGCTCGACGACGACTTCTCGGCCGGCGACGGGCGGTGGACCCGCGCCGCGGGACGCGGCACGTGGGCCGTCCAGGACGGGGCGTTCGTCCAGTCCGACCAGGCCGCCCAGGACACCCTCGTCACCGCCGGCGACCCGGCCTGGCGCAACTACGACCTGAGGGTCAAGGCCACCAAGAAGGCGGGCAGCGAGGGCTTCCTCGTCGCCTTCGGCGTCCGCGACACCGGCAACCACTACTGGTGGAACCTCGGAGGCTGGAACAACACCCGCTCCGCCGTGGAGAAGTCCGTCGGCGGCGCCAAGCAGACGCTGGTGGAGAACGCCACGACCGTCGAGACCGGCCGCACCTACGACCTCCACGTCCAGGTCCGCGGTCGCCAGGTCACCCTCTACCTCGACGGGGTGAAGTGGGGCGGCTTCACCGACGACAGCCGCGCCGAGCCGTTCCGCCAGGTCGTCACCCGCGACGCCGCCACCGGCGAGCTGATCGTCAAGGTCGTCAACGCCCAGGCGGCACCGGCCCGCACCCGGATCGACCTCGGCGCCGCACCGGCCTCGTCGACCGCCCGCGTGACCACGCTCCAGGGCGCCCCGGACGCCGTGAACACGGCGGAGGACCAGCCGGTCAGGCCCGTCGAGTCCACCCTGACCGGGGTGGCGCGGACCTTCACCCACACCTTCCCGCCGCACTCCGTGACGTTCCTGCGCGTCGCGACCGGGTAGGGGCCCGCGCACGGACCCCGCACGGGGCCGGGACCTTCACTACGCTGGGCCGGGGAGGGCGCGACGCGCGCTCCCCGGCCCTTCCGGTGTGGATCGCCCCGCCGTTCCGGAATTTGTCGAAGCGCTTCGACGCTTTCTCTGGACAGGTCTCAGAGGTCCCTCTAATGTTCGGAGCGATACCAATCGAAGCGCTTCACTTCACCTGTCCTACCGTCCGGGAGAGCCGATGGTCACCCTTGCCGATGTCGCTCAGCATGCCGGAGTCTCCGCCAGCACGGTGAGCTATGTCCTGAGCGGCAAGCGGTCCATCTCCGCCTCCACCCGTGCCCGTGTCGAGCGGAGCATCGCCCAGCTCGGCTACCACCCCAACGCGGGCGCCCGCGCCCTGGCCAGCAGCCGGTCGAACATCATCGCACTGATGATCCCCCTGCGGACCGACATGTACGTCCCGGTGATGATGGAGATCGCCATCGCGGTCGCCACCAC
Source organism: Streptomyces tamarix (assembly GCF_032423885.1). Classification (NCBI taxonomy): domain Bacteria; kingdom Bacillati; phylum Actinomycetota; class Actinomycetes; order Kitasatosporales; family Streptomycetaceae; genus Streptomyces; species Streptomyces tamarix. The sequence goes on from NZ_JAWCTQ010000017.1 coordinate 72,967, forward strand.
CGCCCGCGGCCACGGCTACGACGTCCTCCTCCTCACCGGGGAGGAGGGCCCGGCGGCCGTCCGCCGCATCGAGGGCAGCGCCCTCGCCGACGCCATGATCCTCATGGACGTCGAGCTGGAGGACGACCGGCTGCCGCTGCTGCGCGAGGCGACCCGCCCCGGCGTCCTCATCGGCCTGCCCGCCGACCCGTCCGGCCTCAGCTGCGTCGACCTCGACTTCGAGGCCGCCGGCGCGCTCTGCGCCGAGCACCTCGCCGGGCTCGGCCACCGCGAGATCGCCGTCATCGGCGAGGCCGCCGCCGTCTACGAACGCCACACCGGCTTCGCCGAGCGCACCCTGAACGGCCTGCGGGAGCGCAGCGGCGAACTCGGCGTCCGCCTCCTGCACCGGCCCTGCGAGGGCAGCTACGCCGGGGTCGCCGCCACCCTCGCCCGGGTCTACGACGAGCGGCCCGGGACCACCGCGTTCGTCGTCCAGAACGAGGCCGCCACCGACCCGCTGCTCGCCCTGCTGCGCCAGCAGGGCCGCGCCGTGCCGGAGGACGTGTCGGTGATGGCCATCTGCCCCGACCAGCTCGCCGCGCACGCCTCCGTACCCCTCACCTCCGTCAGGGTGCCCGCGCAGGACATGGGCCGCCACGCCGTCGAGCAGGTCGTCGCGAAACTGGAGGGGCGCGCCACGGACGGCGTGGTCCTGCTGGCGCCGGAGCTCACCGTCCGCGAGAGCACCGGCCCGCGCCCGGTGCTCCCCGTCAGCCCCCGCTGACGGCCGCGGCGGGTTCCAGGAGGCTTCGCCGCAGGGCGCCCACCAGGGCGCCGTCCACGCCGAGCCGCTCGGCCGCGTAGCCGGCCGTCGACCCGTACCGGTCCGCGAGCCCGTCCAGGAAGAGGCGCATCACCTCGCCGGGCGCCCGTCCGAAGTGGGGCCAGGTCAGCTCGCGGCCCGGGTCGCTCGCCAGCCAGTCGGCCACCAGCCGCTCCGTGGCCAGCTCCGTCAGGGCGAAGTCCGCCACGACGGTGTCGTCGTCCACCCCGATCAGCCCCAGCACCAGCGCGGCCAGCAGCCCCGTGCGGTCCTTCCCGGACGCGCAGTGGAAGACCAGCGGGCCGCTGCCGTCGGCGGCGATCAGCTCCAGCGCCCGGCGCAGCTCCTCGACGCCGTCCTCCGCGACCTCCAGGTACCGCTCGGCCAGGTACGGTCCGGCCTCGACGTCGGGGGCGAGGGCCGCCTGGTCGTACGGCCGGTGCTCGATGCTCAGGTTGTGGTACGCGAACGACGGGTGCTCCGGTACGCGGCCCCGCCACTCGACCTCCCACGGGTGGCGCAGGTCGACGACCGTCCGCACGCCCAGGGCGAGGAACCGCTCCCAGTCGTCCCCGCCCAGCTTGCCCAGCGAGTCGGAACGGTACAGCCGCCCCCACCGCACCGTTGACCCGTCTTCGGCCGCGTACCCGCCCAAGTCGCGGAAGTTGTGCAGCCGTTGGAACGCCACGTGTCTCTCCATGCGCCGATCATGGCATCCGACGGGCCGGGCCGCCGGACGGCCCGGCCCGCCGGACGCGGGCGCGGAGGAGCCGCCGCCGCGCGCCCCCCTCTTGGACGCGCGGCGGCGGGGTCGTGCGGCTAGCCCGCCGAGACCGTCAGGTTCTCCGTGGTGAAGTCCAGGCCGCCCGCCGACGAGGTGATCTCGAAGCCGAACTGCACGTCACCGATGGTCTCGTTGCCCCACCAGCCCTTGGTGTCCTTGATCCACTTGAGGATCGGCAGGATGTTCACCGTGCCGGACGTCGAGTCCGAGGTGCGCAGGAACGAGAACACCTCGTGGTACGACCCGTCCGCGTTGGTGACCCGGCCCTTGTACACGTTCCAGCTGTGGCCGCCGAGGGTGACGCTGCCCTGCGCGGTGCCCAGCGGGCCGACGGGGCCGTTGTAGTTCATCCAGAGCATGACCTCGTAGTCGTAGTCCGTGTCCCAGATGTCGTACGCCGTGTTGTACGCGCCGGAGGTCGGGACCTTCACCCGGTAGCTGCTGGTCAGCGAGGACATCCCGGTGATCGTCTTGTTGACCACCTTCTTCGCGTTCGGGTACGACTTGATGCCGCCCGTGTTGGGGTGGTCGGCCCACACGCCCCAGTTCGTCCCGGAGTTGGCCCAGGTGCACTGGGCGCCCGCGCCCTGGCCCCAGATGTTGTTGTAGAGGGTGTAGCCGTTCAGCGTGGTGTTGCCCCACTGCTCGCAGGTGTTCCAGACGGCGGCCTGCGCGGGGGCGGCGGCCAGCCCCAGGGTCGCGCCGAACGCCAGCACGGGGGCGAGGAAGGCCGTGCGGAGCCGGCCGAGGGTACGTCGTGCCATGGTGTCCCTTCCATGGGTGGGGGGGATGGGGGGTTACCCGGTGCCCAGCGTGAGCACCAGGTCCTCGCCGGCGGTCAGTTCCAGCGGCCCGCCGCCGGCGGGGGTCCTGAGGTCGATCCGCGCCGTCCTCGACGGCCGGACCGTGGCGGTGCAGCTCCCGTCGCGCCACTCCAGGTCGACGCACGCCCCGAACCGGGTCCGCACGCCGCGCAGCGCGCCGCGCGTCCACGCCGCCGGGAGCGCCGGCAGCAGCACGAGGCGGTCCGGCGCCGACTGCACCAGCAGTTCGATCAGCAGCGCCGGCAGGGTGTGCGCGGCGTCCGCGTTGTACACGTCGCGCCCCGGGTAGTGGGCGCTCATCAGCGACGCGTGGAAGAAGTCCCCGTCCAGCACCCGCCGCAGCGCGCCCGCCGCCCGCTCCCCGTCCCGCAGCCGCGCCGCGACCAGCGCGTGGTGCAGGTGGCCGTGGGCCGAGTCGTTCTCCGTGCCCCGCAGCTCCAGCGCGCGGTGCGCCGCACGCGCCAGCTCCGGGGTGTCGTACGGGTTGATCTCGCCCAGCGGCCACACCGGGTACAGGTGGCTCAGGTGGCGGTGGTCGTACGTGTCGGCCAGGCCCGGCCACGCCCACTCGGCCAGCGCCCCGTCGTCGTTGACCCGGTAGTCGGGCAGCCGGGCGGCCAGCGCCAGCAGCCGCTCCGCGTCCCCGGGCAGGTGCGCCGCCGCCGTGGTCAGCGCGTGGCGGGCGGCCGCGATGTCCATCGTCGCGTTGAGGGTGCCCCAACTCGCGTTGGCGGGCCGGTTCTCCGGCGAGTACGACGGGACGATCACGATCCGCCCGTCGGGTCCCGTCCGGGTCAGGAAGTCCTCGTAGAACCGGGCGACCTCGGCGAGCGCCGACACGAGCCGCGGATCGGTCTCGCCGCTCGTCTCGGCGTGCTCCACCAGCGGCAGCAGCAGCCAGTCCGCGCCCGCCGTCCACAGGTGCAGCGGGTAGGCGCGCTGGAAGTGGTACGTGTGCCCCGACACGCCGTCCGTGTGGGACGGCGCGACCACGCCGCGCGCGCCGAATACGGCCCGCGCGTTGTCCCGCCAGTCCGGCAACTGCCCGTACACGAGCGCCGCGTGGGCCTCCGTGACCTCCGGCAGCGCGCCGGCCGCGGCCGAGGCGGTCTGCAGGTTCAGGTTGGCGTTGGTGGTGAACGCCCCGGACCAGGCCGTGTCCCAGTCCCCGGTCCACAACCCCACCAGCCGCGGCGGCAGCATCCCGCTCGCCGACAGCAGGTGGTACCGGCCGGCCGCGAACAGCCGCTCCAGCAGCGCCGCGCCGCCCGGCCGGGCCAGCAACGCGCTCCCCGGCAGCGCCCGCTCGGCCGGGTCCCCGCCGAGGTCCAGGGCCACCCGCTCGTACGCGGTCCGGTGCGGGGCCTCGTGCCGGGCGAGGAGCCGCGCGTACCCCCGCGAGGGCGTGCCCTGCCCGTCGAGCAGGGCGCGCAACCCGGCCGCCTCCGCCCGGACGTCCAGTTCGCCGGTGTGCCGGCGCACCCGTGTCAGCAGCAGCACCTCGCGGGCGCCCGCCAGCCGCACCCCGTCGCCCGCCACCGCGGCCGTGCCGCCCGCCGCGACGACGAGCGTCACCCCGGTGAAGGCCGTGTCGCCGCCCGGGTAGCGGGCCCGCAGCGTGAGCAGCGCGCCCTCGGGGGTCAGGGCGGTGCCCCGGCCCACGGCCAGCCCGGCCGGCGCACCGGGCAGCCGCGGGTCCAACGCGATCCCCGCGTCGACCGGGCCGCCCGTGACGTACTGGACGACCACGTCGTCGGCGCGCGAGACGAACACCCGGCTCTCGTGGCCCGTGCACACGGCCCGCACCACCCCGGTCGCGAAGTCCACCTCCCGCCGGTACCCCGGCGCGGCCCCGCCGGGCCCGGACGCGCCGTCCCGGCGCAGGCGCACCGCGAACGCCGGGTGGAACGCGCCCACCCAGCGCAGCGCGCGCCCGTCGGTGAACCCCTCCGCCGCCGCGGTGTCCCCGGCCAGCAGCCGGTCCTGGAGCCCGGTCAGCCCCTCCGCCAGCCGGGGCGGCAGCGTGTCCGCGGCCGGTACGGGGCGGACCAGCGTGTGATGGGTGACGATCACCCGGTCGTCGTCCGGGTCGCCGAACACGAGGGCGCCGTGGCGGCCGTTGCCGCTCAGGAACGCGTCCTCCCACCGCGCCGCCGGTTCCGCCTCCCACGTCCCGTGCACCGGACCGGCCGACGAACGGGCCGGCGTCACGGCGCCGCCTCCCGCAGCACCGCCACCCCGTACCGCTCCAGCGCCAGCGACCCGGCCACCGCCGCGCCCGTCAGCACGTCCCGGTACGTCCCGGGCACCGCCACCTCGGCCGGCGCCCGCCCGTGGTTCAGCACGAACAGCAGCTCACCGCGGCGCACCGCCTCCACGTCCGCCGGCAGCCCCTCCAGCACCGGCCGCGCGCCCGCGGCGGCGGCGGCCCGTCCCAGCAACTCCCGCAGCCCGGCCGGCTCCGGGAGGGTCGACAGGTACCAGGCGCGGCCCCGGCGCAGCACCGCCGGCATGCCCGCCAGCTCCCCGTCCCGGTACGCGGCCACGACCTCGGCGTCCGACGCCTGGAGCTCCTCCGACCACAGCGTGCCGGCGAAGCCGTCGCACGCGACCGTCTCGCCCCGGTCCAGCGGCCACCACTCGTGGAGGACGTCGATCCCGAACAGGGCGCGCAGCCGCCCGTCCATGCCGCCCGGCCGGATCCGGTCGTCCTCGTCGGCGACGCCGGTCAGGAACCCGGACACCAGGGTGCCGCCGCCCGCCACGTACGCCACGAGGTTGTCCACCGCCGCGTCCGACAGCAGGTACAACTGCGGCACCACCACCATCCGGTAGCCGCCCAGGTCGTGCTCCGGGTGGGCGAACGCCGTGGTGAGGCCGCCCTCCCACAGCGCCCGGTGCCACGCCCTGACCAGCTCCGGGTACTCGACCTCCTGCGAGAGCCGCCCCTCCTGCTGCGCGGCCCACCAGGCGTGCCAGTCGTGCAGCACCGCCACGTCCGCCGCCACCCGCGTGCCCGCCACCTCGGGCCCGAGCACGGCGAGTTCGGCGCCGATCCGCTTGACCTCCTGGAAGGTGCGGCCGTGCTCGCCGGCGTGCGACACCATCCCGGAGTGGAACTTCTCCGCGCCCTGCCGGGACTGCCGCCACTGGAAGTAGCAGACGGCGTCCGCGCCGTGCGCCACGGACTGCAGGGACAGCAGCCGGTTGAGCCCCTTCGGCTTGGGGTGGTTGACGCTCCGCCAGTTCACCGAGCCGGCGGCCTGCTCCATCAGCATCCACGGGCCGCCGCCCGCCTGCGACCGGGTCATGTCCCCGATCAGCGCGTTGTACTGGCCGCCCAGCGGGTCCCTGGGGTCCGGGTAGACGTCGACGGAGACGACGTCCTCCTGCGCGGCCCACGCCCAGGCGTCCTGCCCCGACCAGAACGGCATGAAGTTCGTCGTGACGGGGACGTGCGGGGTGTGCCGGGCGACGATGTCCCGCTCCGCCGCGTAGCACTCCAGCAGCGCGTCCGAGGTGAACCGCCGGAAGTCCAGCAGGTGCGCCGGATTGCGGATGTACTGGGCGCGGCGCGGCGGGAGGACCTCGTCCCACGCGTCGTACCGCTGCGACCAGAACGCCGTGCCCCACGCCTCGTTGAGCGCCTCGACGGTGCCGTACCGGGCGGCCAGCCAGCGGCGGAAGTGCCGGGCCGTCTCGTCGCACCAGCAGGACGTGCAGTACTCGTTGTTGACGTGCCACATCGTCAGCGCCGGGTGCCCGGCGTAGCGGGCGGCGAGGTCCTCCGTGATCGCCGCCGCGTACGACCGGTACGTGGGCGAGCTGGCGCAGAAGTGCTGGCGGGAGCCCCACCAGACGGTCCGCCCGTTCTCGTCGCGCGGCAGCGTCTCGGGGTGCCGGGCGCCCATCCACGGCGGCGGCGAGGAGGTCGGCGTGGCCAGCACCACGCCGATGCCGTGCGCGTGCGCCAGGTCCATCACCCGGTCCAGCCAGCCGAAGTCGCGGGCGCCGGGGCGCGGTTCGATCCGCGCCCAGGAGAACACCCCGACCGTGACCGAGTTGACGCCGGCGTCCTTCATCAGCCGCACGTCCTCGGCCCAGGTCTCCTCGGGCCACTGCTCCGGGTTGTAGTCGCCGCCGAAGAGGATCCGGCCCCGGGCGGCGTCGCCGAGCGCCGGCATCAGACCGGGTCCCCGTACTGGATGCCGCGGCCGTTGGTGCCGAGGTAGACCCGGCCGTGGATCCGCGGGTCACCGGTGATCACCTCGCCCGTCCAGCCCCACTGGTGGGCGTCGTCGTTGATCCGCACCCAGGTGCGTCCGGCGTCGTCCGACCGGTACACGCCGGTGAAGTCCTCCACGGCCCCGGTCTGGAAGACCGCCGGGTAGCCGCTCCCGCCGGGCGCCGCCTTGCCGAAGCCGAGGGCGTAGGACGCCCAGCAACTGGTCACCTTGGTGAAGGTGCGGCCTCCGTCCGTGGACCTGAACAGGCCGTTCCACTTGGCGGAGAGCCACAGGTCGCCGCTGCGGCCGGGCGCCGCCGCGATCCGGAACTGCACGTCGCCGGAGGGCAGCCCGGTCGCGCCGGCGGTGAAGGTGGCGCCGCCGTCGGTGCTGGTGTACACCGTGCCCTCGGCCGTGTCGTACGCGTAGAAGCGCTTCGGGTCGACCGGGTCGGCGACCGGGGCGGCACCCTTGGGGAAGGTGGCGACCTCGGTCCAGCGGGCGCCGTTGTCGGTGGAGCGGTGGGTGGCGTGGCGGGTGCCGTCCCAGTGCACGAACGACCACAGCAGCACACGGCCGTCGGCGCTGGTGGCGATGGGGCCGGGGGCGTCCTTGGCGAGGGCGGGCTGGGTGGCGAACGGCGCCCACGTCCGGCCGCCGTCCGTCGAGTACGCGCCGTTGCCCTGGTCGCCCCAGCCGGTCCGCACCACGTACCGCGGCTTGAGGGGGGCCAGGGACAGCCCGGTCGCCGTGCCGAACACCGGGTTCGCGGCCATGCCCCGCGAGGGGGAGGACGTCAGCCGCTCGTGGTACATCACCCCGATGTCGCCGAGCCCGCTCAGCAGGTGCGCCCGCCCGGTGGGGGGCGACACGAGCTGGCGGACGGAGCTCTCCTCCAGCCCGCGGATCTCCGGCGCCCACCGGCGCAGGTCCCGCGTGCCGTACAGCGTCGCGCCCGTGCCGAACACGATGTGCCGCGAGTCGAACGGGTCGAGCGCCAGCGCCTGGATCCACCAGCCGAACTTGGGCTCGTCCCCGCCCCACTTCAGGTACGGCGTCTCGGACACGTCCAGGACGGCCGTGTCCTTCAGGGAGGTCCAGGTGGCGCCGCCGTCCGTCGACCGGAACAGCGTGTCGACCTGCCCCCACCGGTTGTTGGTGGACACGACGACCGCGCCGGGGCGGCGCGGGTCGGTCGCCACACCGCCGTACCCGAACGTGTCCCCGGGGCCCGGCCGGACCGGGGTCACGTCGCTCCACGTGCCGGTCACCGTGTCCAGCCGGTGCACGGAGCCGTCCGACTGGCCGTTGGGGCCCGGGGCGTCCGCGTACGTCACGTACAGGGCGCGGGCCCCGGCGTCGTACGCCGCGCGGATCGGCACCCTCGCGGACGCGCCGCCCGGCCGGCCCGGCACGGCCTCCCAGCCGCCGCCGGCCGTCGTCCGGTACAGGGCGCCGTCGCCGTCGCCCCAGCCCGCGTACACGGTCCGCCCCGCGGCGACCAGCAGCGTGACGCCCTGGCCCGTAGCGGACGGCGTGGCGGGGAAGGGCGCCGCGCTCCAGGTGGCGCCCCGGTCGCGGGAGACCAGCAGGCCGTCGTGGCGGGTGCCCAGCCACAGGGTGGCGGAGTCGCGCGGGTCGACCAGCAGCCGCTCGCCGGTGCCCCGGCCGTCCTCGTTGGCGCCCAGCTTCACCTCCAGGTCGGTGCGGGCCCAGGTGGCGCCCCGGTCGTCGGAGCGCAGCACCGCGCCGTTGCCGGACCACGGCTGGCTGTACGTGCCGAGCGCCAGGTACAGCCGGTCCGGGTGGGCGGGGTCGACGGCCATCGCCTCGACGCCCAGCAGGTTCCAGTCGTCCCAGCCCAGGTGGTCGGTGAGCGGCGTCCAGCGGGCCGCGCGGTCGTCCCACCGGTAGGCGCCGCCGATGTCCGTACGGGCGTAGGCGAGGCCCCGCACCCCCGGGTGGAACAGCACGCCGGTGATGAAGCCGGTGCCGCCGATCACGGCGGTCCGCCAGCGGTAGGGCGCTCCTTCGGCCGCCGCTCCCGCCGCGCGGGCGGCGCCCGGGGCGGGCGCGGCGTGGGCGGCGTGGGCGACGGAGACGGTGGCGAGCGCCGCGGTGGCGGCGCCACCGGCGAGGACGGACCGTCGGCTCAGCGGAGAGGGACGCATGACATGCCTCGTTCTCTGGGGGGGGGGGTGGGAAGGGGCGGGGCCGGGGAGGACACGGCCGGGTGGGACGGGGAGGCCACGGCTGGGTGGGCGTCTGCCGGGACGGGGGGGTTCACACCCCGGCAGACGCCGGTACGGGTGGGGGAGCGGGGCTGGGGCGGGCCCGGATCAGCCCTTGACCGCGCCGGTCAGCATCCCCTTCTTGAAGTGCTTCTGCACGAACGGCGAGGCGATCGCGACCGGGACCAGCGCCAGCACCATGACGGCCATCTGGACGGAGAGCGGCGACAACTGGTTGGTCCTGATCATCTGGGCCAGGCCGGTCGGCGGCTCCTGCTTCTGCACGATCTGGATCATGACGTTCTGCAGCGGCATCATGTCCTGGTCCGTGAGGTAGATCGAGGCGTTGAACCACGCGCTCCAGTACCCGACCGCGTAGAACAGCGCGATCACCGCGATCACCGCGCGGGACAGCGGCATGACGATCTGCCAGAGGATCCGGAAGTCGCCGGCGCCGTCGATCCGCGCACTGTCGATCAGCTCCTGCGAGATGTTCATGAAGAACGCCCGCAGCACCAGGATGTTGAAGACGCTCACCGCGCTCGGCAGGATCAGCGCCAGGTACGTGTCGGTCAGCCCCAGCGCCTGCACCAGCAGGTACGTCGGGATCAACCCGGCGCCGAAGAACATCGTCGCCAGCAGCGTCATCAGGATCCAGCGGTGCCCCGTCGTCCCGGACCGCGACAGGCCGTAGGCGCACAGCACCGACACGGCCATGCTGAACAGCGTGCCGACCACGGTCACGCCCACGCTGATCAGCGCCGCCCGCTGCACCTGGCCGCCGCTCAACAGCTCCTGGTACGCGACGAAGGTGATGTCCTTCGGGATCACGACGAGGCCGCCGGCCTCAGTGATCGCCTGACGGGAGGAGAGGCTCGTGACGATCACGATCCACAGCGGGAACAGGATCGCCAGGCAGGCCCCGGCGAGCACGATCCCCTTGGCGGCGAGCCCCGCCTTGCGGGGCTCCTCCTCCCACACGGGGCGGGGCGGGGCCGCCCATCCCCTGCGCAGTGCCGACATCACTTCTTGTACACCCCCTGCTCGCCCATGAGATGGGCGACCTTGTTCGCCGCGAGGACCAGCCCCAGGCCGACGACACCCTTCACGAGGCCCGCCGCGGCGGCGTAGCCGAAGTCCTGGTTGCGGATGCCGTTCCACCACACGTAGGTGTCCAGCACCTCCGCCGCGTCCGGCCCGACCGCGTCCCGTTGCAGCAGCAACTGCTCGAAGCCCACGGTCAGCGCGTCGCCGACGCGCAGCACCAGCAGCAGGGCGATCACCGGGCGCAGCGCGGGCAGCGTCACGTGCCACATCCGCCGCCAGCGCCCGGCGCCGTCCATCGCCGCCGCCTCGTACAGGTCCTGGCTGACCGCGGACAGCGCGGCGAGGAACACGATGATGCCCCAGCCGGCGTCCTTCCAGATGCCCTCGGAGGTGACCAGGAACTTGAAGATCCCCGGGTCGGTCATCAGGTCGAAGCCCTCGATGCCGTGCTGCCGCAGCGTCTGCGCGATGATGCCCGCGCCGCCGAAGATCTGCTGGAAGACGGTGATGACCAGGACCCACGAGAAGAAGTGCGGGAGGTACATGATCGCCTGGGCGACCGCCCGCACCCGCGGCCGGATGATGCTGTTGATCAGCAGCGCCAGCACGATCGGCACCGGGAAGAACAGCACCAACTGGAGGAGGAACAGCACCAGGGTGTTCTCCACCGCCCGCCAGAACGCCGAGTCGGAGAAGATCCGCTCGAAGTTCTCGAACCCGATCCACGGGCTCTCCAGCATGGCGACGAAGCCGTTGTCGCTGAGGTACGGGTCGTAGTCCTGGAACGCGACCACGTTGCCCAGGACGGGCACGTAGTTGAAGACCAGGACCAGCAGCAGCGCCGGCAGCGTCATCAGGACGAGCGTCCGGTCCCGCCGGAACCTGATCCGCAGGCTCACCTTCCCTCCCCCGCCGCCGGTCGCCTCCCCGGCGGCGCGGCGCTTCCCCGGCGGGGCCCCGGCGGTCCCGGCCTCCGCCGCCCCGGCGGAACCGGGGCCGGGGACGGAGCCGCGGGGCGGCGCCCCTTCCTGTGCGGCGCCGTCCCGGGCGGGCTGGGCGCCCGGTACCGTGCTGTGCTGCGACACGGTTCTCTCCTTGCGTGTCGACGTGTCAGTTCGAGGCGGAGCCCGCGTCGTCGAGCAGCTTGCGGTACCAGTCGCGCAGCTTGTCGCCGCCGCCGCTCCGCCACTCCGACACGGCCTGCTGGACGTCGCTGATCTTCTTGCGACCGCGCACGACGTCGTCCTCCAACTGCTCGAAGTCGTCCGCGAGGTTGGTCCAGCGGCTCGGCTCGGTGACCGTCAGCCCGTAGAACGCGGTCTTCTTCGTGAAGGCGCCCATCCGCTGCTGCCACTCGACCTCCGCCTTGACCAGGTCGGGGCGGTCCGGGTGCGCCCGGTACGGAGCCGGGTCGCCGACCAGGTCGAACGCGCCCGTCACCTGGAGGTGGCCGGTGTCGTTCTTGACCGGCATGCCCTTCTGCACCGTGTGGTGGGTCCCCTCGACGCCGTAGTCGGTGAGCAGGCGCTCCTTCGTGCCGTACGGCGCCGCGCAGAAGTTGGCGATGGCCAGGAAGTCCCGGACGACCGCCTCGGACGCCTTGTTGCTGACGAAGGCGAAGATGTTCGCCGGCTGCTGGGCGTAGAGCTTCGGCGCCGACCCGTCGTGGCCGAAGATGTCCATCGCGCCCATCGCGAAGTCGGGGTTCTGCTGGGCCTGCTCGATGCTCTTGACGTACCAGTGGGAGAGGTCGTTGTTGTAGACGAGGACCTGGCCGGCGGTGAACCGGTTGCCGGAGTCGCCCTGGTTCTGCGCCTTGGCGTCGGGGTGCACGACGTTCGCCGCGTACAGCTTCCGGACCCACTCCAGCGCCTCGAGGTACTGCTCGGTCTCGATCCGGTTGACGAGCTTGCCGTCGACCATGTCCCACCACAGCGCCTTGTCGCTGCCGGGGAAGACCCCGAAGGAGTTGAAGGCGGTCCACTTCATGTCGTCGCAGGCCCACACCTTCGCCTTGGCGCTGGTGGCCTCCTTCGCCCAGGCGAGGAACTCGTCGGCGCTCTTGGGCACCTGGTAGCCGCGCTTCTCGAAGACGTCCCGCCGGTAGAACGGCACGATGTTGATCACGTACGAGGCGGGCATCGGGATGCCGCGCAGCGCGCCGCCGAAGATCGACCGCTGCCAGGCGTCGGTGGGGACGGCGGCCAGGTTCGGGAAGTCCTTCACCTTGTCGCCCGACAGGTGCGGGCCGAGGTCGGCGAACTTGGCGTTGACCGCGCTGGGGATCTTGCCGGTGAGGTTCCAGCCCGGCACGACCACGACGTCGGGTATCTCGCTGGAGGCGAGCACGGCACCGAGCTTCTCGTCGTACGTGTTGCCGTCCTGGTTCTGCCACTGCGTCTTGACGCCGATGGCCTCGTCCATCGCGCGGTACCAGGGGTTGTCGCTCTTCGGGGGCGAGCCCCACATCGGCGCCATGATCCTGACGGTGCTGCCCTTGCCGAGCTTCTCCGGCACCGAGGTCTTCAGCTGCGCCGCCGCGATGGCGGTGGTGAAGCCGGCGGCGGAACCGTTCTTCGCCGGGATGTCGGGCTTGACGATGTCCTGGGGCACGTACGTCGGGAGGATCTTGGCGGCGTCCTTGCCCGAGGTGGCGCCGTCCTTCCGCTCGCTCTGCCCGCTTCCTCCGCAGGCGGCGAGGAGGGGCACCCCGCCCGCCACCGCGGCGGCGGCGACCGCCGTCGAGGCCAGGAAGCTCCTCCGGCTGGGGCCGGAGGTGCGGGGTGAGGGGGAGCTCGGCGTCATTGCGTCAACCCTTCGTGGCGCGCCAGGACACCCGGCGTGTCCGCCGGTCGGCTGCGGTGTCTGAGACGGGACGTACGGCACTGGCTGATTCGAAGCGTTCGCCGCACACGGCCGGTGCAGGCTGCGCTTTTAGTCGAAGCGCTTCGATGTTGCTGCGAGGTTAAGTGAACGCAACCGGGCGCACAAGGGTGGTCGGCAAGATTCCTCGGAGCAGCGGATTCCTTATGAGTGCTGAGGTACAGGGACGCAATCGAGATGTTGTCACGGTGTGTCTTGACACTCGCAGTGAACGCAACCGAGCATCGAAGCGCTTCGAAAGATCGCTCAAGAACATCCACAAGGGGAACCCCACGTGACCGCAGACCGGCTGCCCTTCCGCGACCCGCGGCTGCCCTTCGGCAAGCGCGTCGACGACCTGCTCGGGCGGCTCACGCTCGACGAGCGCGTCGCGCTGCTCCACCAGTTCGCGCCCGCCGTGGACCGCCTGGGCGTGCCCGCGTTCCGCACCGGCCAGGAGGCCCTCCACGGCGTCGCCTGGATGGGCCCCGCCACCGTCTTCCCCCAGGCCGTCGGCCTCGGCGCCACCTGGAACGAGGACCTCGTCCGCCGTGTCGGCGAAGCCGTCTCCACCGAGGTCCGGGCGATGCGCGCCCGGGACGAGCGCGTCGGCCTCAACGTCTGGGCGCCCACCGTCAACCTCCTGCGCAACCCCCTGTGGGGCCGCGGCGAGGAGGGCTACTCCGAGGACCCCACCCTGACCTCGGCCATCGCCACCGCCTACACGCGCGGCCTGCGCGGCGACCACCCCGTGTACTGGCGCACCGCCCCGGTCCTCAAGCACTGGCTCGCCCACAACAACGAGACCGACCGCGACACGAGCTCCGCCTCCGTGCGCCCCCGCGTCCTGCACGAGTACGACCTGCGGGCCTTCCGCACCGCCGTCGAGGCGGGCGCCGTCGCCGGCGTCATGCCCGCCTACAACCTGGTCAACGGCCGCCCCAACCACGTCTCGCCCTATCTGCGCGAGCACCTGCGCACCTGGACCGACCAGGAGCTCCTCGTCTGCTCCGACGCGGGCGCGCCCAGCAACCTCGTCGACTCCGAGCACTACTTCGACACCCACGAGGAGGCCACCGCCGCCGCCCTGCGCGCCGGCGTCGACAGCTTCACCGACCACGGCACCGACGGCTCGAAGATCACCGCCCGGGTGCGCGGCGCCCTCGACCGCGGCCTCCTCGACGCGTCCGACATCGACGCCGCCGTACGCCGCCAGCTCCACGTCCGCTTCGCGCTCGGCGAGTTCGACCCCGACCTCGACCCGTACGCCGACACCGACGCCTTCGACACCGCCGAGCACCGCGCCCTGGCCCTGGAGGCCGCCGAGCAGGCCGTCGTCCTCCTCACCAACGACGGCCTCCTGCCCCTCGACCCGACCGCCGGGCAGCGCGTCGCCGTCGTCGGCCCGCTCGCCGACGAGTGCAAGCTCGACTGGTACAGCGGCACCCTCATCCACCGCTCCAGCCCCCTCGACGGGATCCGCGACCGGTTCGGCGCCGACCGGGTCACCCACGCCGAGGGCGCCGACGTGGTGCGCCTCCGCTGCGCCGCCGGCCTCCTGCGCGTGCCCGAGGCGGGCGGGACCGCCCAGACGGCCGCGCGCGGCGCCGAGGGCGCCCTCGACCCGGCCCTGCTCGCCGGGCGCACCGACCTGCCGCCGCTCACCGCCGACGCCGAGGGCACCGAGTTCGCCCTCACCGACTGGGGCGGCGGCGTCCTCACGCTGCGCGCCCCCGGCGGCCTCTACCTCTCCGTCGCCGACGACCGCCGCGTACGGGCCTCCGCGGACCAGCCCGGCGGCTGGGTCGTCCAGGAGACGTTCCGGCTCGAACCGCACGGCGACGGCCACCTCCTTCGGCACATCGGAACGGGGGGTCACGTCTCCGTCGCCGCCGACGGCGCGAAGGTTGCCGCCGAAGGCGAGGAAACCCCGACCGTCTTCACCGTCGAGACCGTCCGCCGCGGCGTGGACGAGGTCGCCGCCGCCGCCGAGGCCGCCGACGTCGTCATCGTCGTCGCCGGCAACGACCCGCACATCAACGGCCGCGAGACCGAGGACCGCACCACCCTCGCCCTGCCCGGGGCGCAGGACCGGCTCTGGCGCGCCGCCCGCGCCGCCAACCCCCGCACCGTCCTGGTCCTCTCCTCCTCCTACCCGTACGCGGTCCCGGACGCCGCCGCCGAGCTGCCCGCCCTGCTGTGGACCGCCCACGGCGGACAGGCCGCCGGCACCGCGCTGGCCCGCGTCCTCGCCGGCGACGTCTCCCCGGCCGGCCGGCTGCCCCAGACCTGGTACGCCGCCGACGCCGACCTGCCGGACCTGTTCGACTACGACGTCATCGGCGGTCGCCAGACGTACCTCTACTTCGACGGCCGCCCGCTGTTCCCCTTCGGCCACGGCCTGACGTACACGACGTTCGCCTACGCGGACCTCACCGCGGAGCGCCGAGGCGACACGGTCCACGTGGCGTTCACCGTCACCAACACCGGCCCCGTCGCCTCCGACGAGGTCGCCCAGGTGTACGTCCGCGCCGTCGACCCGACCGTCCCGCGACCGCACCGCGAGCTCGTCGCCCACCGCCGCCTCCACCTCGCGCCCGGCGCCGGGCGGCGGCTGGAGTTCGAGGTGCCGGTCCTTGCGATGGGCTTCTGGGACGTCGCCCACGGCCGCTGGACGGTGGAGCCCGGCACGTACGCGTTCCTGGCCGGCGCGTCCAGCGCGGACCTCCGCCTGGAGACCGGACTGCGGGTCGACGGCCCGCCCCCCGCCCCCCGCCCGGTCCTGGAGCGCGGCCTGGCCGCCGCCGACTACGACGAGCAGCGCGGCACCGTGATCGCCGACCGCGCCAAGGACTCCGGCGACTGCGTCATCCCCGACGACGGGGGAGCGGGCGAGTTGCTCTACCGCCGCTGCGACCTCGGCGCCGGGGTGCGCGCGGCCACCCTGGAGGTCTCCGGCACGGGCACGGTCGCCCTGGCCCTCGCGGACGGCACCGAACTCGGCCGCGTCGACGCGGCGGTGCCGGGCGGCCCGTACGCCTACGCCGACCTGGAGACGACCGTCGACGCGCGCGGCGTCCAGGACCTCCGGGTCACCCTGACCGGCACCGTCCGCCTCGCCGGGCTGCGGTTCGCCCCGGCCGCCGGCTGACCGCCCCGCCCCGCCGGACTGCGCCCCGCGGCCCGGCGGGGCACGCTGGAGGCGTGGAGCGTAGCGTGCGGCCGGAGACACGGGAGCTGGGCGCAGCCCTGGCGGCCCTCATGGAGGACACCGGCGCCTCCGTCGGCATGCTCTACCTGCTGTCCCCGGACGACCGGGCGCTGCGCCTCACCGTCCTGAGCGGCGTGCCCCTGGACATCGCCGCGCCGTGGACCCGGGTGGCGCTCGACGACCCCGTCCCCGTCGCGGACGCCGTGTCCCGGGACCGCCTGGTGTGGCTGGGCGACCAGGAGGAGATGGCCCGCCGCTACCCCCGGCCGGGGCTGGTCCTGCCGTACCGGTTCTCCCTGGCCGCCGTCCCCGTCACCACCGGCGACCCGGTCCGGGGCGGGCTCGTCATGCTGTGGCCGGCCTCCCACCCGCCGACGCTCACCGGGGACGAGGCGCGGGCCCTGCGGGAGGGCGCCGAGCGGATGGCCGCCGTCCTCGACGGGGCCGCCCGCGCGGGCCGCCCCGTGCAGCCGGCCCTCCGGCCCCTCGTGGTCCACCCCCGCGGCACCCCGCCCGTCACCGACCGGGCCACCGCCGCCCTGGCCTTCGCCGACCGGCTGCCCGGCGGGAGCTGCGCCCTCGACCTCGACGGCCGTATCACCTTCGTCACCCGGGCCGGCGCCGACCTCCTCGGCCTGCCCGCGGCGGACCTCCTCGGCGCCCTGCCGTGGGAGGCGCTGCCCTGGCTGGACGACGCCGTGGTGGAGGACCGCTACCGGGCCGCGCTCATCAGCCGGGAGACCACCGCGTTCACCGCCGTGCGCCCGCCCGGCCACCGCCTGCGCTTCCGCCTCCACCCGGACGCCACCGGCATCAGCGTCCGCATCACCCCGCTGCCCGGCACCCCGGCCGCCCCGCCCGGCGCCGCGCGGGACGCCGAGGCGCCGGGCCGGAACGCCCCGGCGCCCGTGGTCACCGGCCGGGCCGGCGGCCTCTACCACCTGATGCACCTGGCGGCCCTGTTCACCGAGGCCGTGGGCGTCAAGGACGTCGCCGAGCAGACCGTCGAGCAGCTCACCCCCGCCCTCGGCGCCGAGGCGCTCGCCCTGCTCGCCGCGGAGGACGGCCGGCTGCGGCTGGTCGGGCACGGCGGACGCGATCCCACGCTCGCCGAGGCGCTGCACTCCGTCCCGCTCAGCGCGGACACCCCCGAGGTGCGGGCGTTCACCACCGGTACGGCGCTGTTCTTCCGCAACGCCGGGGAACTGCGCGCCGCCCACCCCCGCGCGCGCCACCAGACGCCGGAGGGCGCCTGGGCGTACGTCCCCCTCATCGCGTCCGGCCGGCCCGTCGGGGCGCTCGTCCTCGGCTACGGCAGGCCCCGCCCGTTCCACTCCCCGGAGCGCGCCGTCCTCACCTCCCTGGCCGGCCTGATCGCGCAGGCCCTCGACCGGGCCCGGCTGTACGACGCCAAGAACGACCTCGCCCACCGCCTCCAGGCCGGCCTCCTCCCGCACAGCCTGCCGAGCGTCCCCGGCCTGGGCGTGGCCGCCCGCTACCTGCCCGCCGCCGTCGGCATGGGCATCGGCGGCGACTTCTACGACGTGATCCGGCTCGGCGACACCGCCGCCGCGGTCACCATCGGCGACGTCCAGGGCCACAACGTCGACGCGGCAGCCCTCATGGGCCAGGTCCGCACCGCCGTCCACGCGACGGCGGGCGCGGCGCCCGGCGAGGTCCTGGCCCGCACCAACCGGCTCATCCTCGACCTGGACCCGGGCCTGTTCACCAGCTGCCTCTACGCGCACCTGGACCTGACCCGGCGCCGCGCCGTCATCGCCACGGCCGGGCACCCCCGCCGCTGTGCCGGCACGCCGACGGCACCACCGGGGTCCTGGAGGTACCGCCCGGACTGCTCCTCGGCATCGACCCCGGCGCCGCGTACCCGGAGACGGAGGTCCCGCTTCCCCCCGGGGCGCTCCTCGCGCTCTACACCGACGGGCTGGTCGAGGTGCCCGGGGTGAGCCTCGACGAGACCACCGCCGACCTCGCCGCCCGGCTCTCCCGCGGCGCCCCGGACGACCTGGACGCGCTCGCCGACGCCCTCGTCGACCACGCCCGCCGCACCGCGCCCCGCGACGACGACATGGCCCTCGTCCTGCTGCGCACCCGCTCCTGACGCGCGCCTCCCGGTCGCCGGCCCGCCCGCACCGGCGCACGCACGGCACGGCGCGGCGCGGGCACCGCCGCACGTGCCCGCGCCGCCCTCACCGCGCCGCCCTCACCGCGCGGAGAAGCGGTGCACCGTCGCCGAGCGGTACGTCTCGCCGGGCCGCAGCACCGTCGACGGGAACTCCGGCCTGTTCGGCGAGTCCGGGAAGTGCTGGGTCTCCAGGCACAGCCCGTCGCCCTGCCGGTAGGTGCGCCCCGACGGCCCGGACAGCGTGCCGTCGAGGAAGTTCCCCGAGTAGAACTGCAGGCCCGGCTCGGTCGTCGTGATCCGCAGGGTCCGGCCCGACCCGGGGTCGCGCAGCGTCGCCGCGTACCCGGGGGCGCGGGTGGCGCCCTTGTCGAGGACCCAGTTGTGGTCGTACCCCTGCGCGCCGACCAGTTGCGGGTGCGCCGTGCGGATGTCGCGGCCGATCGGCTTGCCCTGCCGGAAGTCGAACGGCGTGCCCGCCACCTTCGCCAGCTCCCCGGTCGGGATCAGCGTCGTGTCGGTGGGCGTGTAGCGGGACGCGGCGATCCGCAGCTCGTGGCCGAGGACGTCGCCGGAGCCCTCGCCGGCGAGGTTGAAGTACGTGTGGTTGGTCAGGTTGACGACGGTGGGCCGGTCGGTGGTGGCCGCGTAGTCGATCCGCCAGTCGCCCTCCCCGGTCAGGGTGTACGTGACGGTCGTGTCGAGCCGGCCCGGGTGGCCCATCTCGCCGTCGGCGCTCACGTACCGCAGCACCAGGCCGACCCCGGCGGGGGAGCGGAACGGCTCCACGTCCCACACCCGCTTGTCGAAGCCGGCCGCCCCGCCGTGCAGGCTGTTGGGCCCGTCGTTCACCGACAGCCGGTACTCGCGCCCGTCCAGGGTGTAGCGGCCGCCGCCGATCCGGTTGCCGTACCGGCCGATGAGCGCCCCGAAGTACGGGCTGGACGCCACGTACTCCTCGAGCCGGTCGAAGCCCAACGACACGTTGGCGTACCGGCCGCGCCGGTCCGGCACCTCCAGCGACTGGACGATGCCGCCGTACGACAGCACCCGCATGCGGGTGCCGCCGTTCTCCAGCGTCCAGCGGTGGACCCGGGTGCCGTCGGCGAGGGTGCCGAAGTGCTCTCTCACGGGTGTCCTGCCTTCCTGCGCGTGGGCGGTGCCCGGGGCGGCGACCGCGGTGAGGCCCGCGGCGGCGGCCGCCGCCAGGACGGTGCGTCTGCTCGTTTCCATTGCGGCTCCTTGAGGGGGAGGGGAAACCGGTGAAGGGGGTGAAGGGGGAGTCACTTGCCGGCCCTGCGCTTGTTCCAGACGTCGAAACCGACCGCGGCCAACAGCACCAGGCCCTTGATGACCTGCTGGTAGTCCGTGCCGATGCCGACCAGGGACATGCCGTTGTTGAGCACGCCCAGCACCAGTCCGCCGATGACGGCGCCCATCACCGTGCCGACGCCGCCGCTCATGGACGCGCCGCCGATGAACGCCGCGGCGATGGCCTCCAGTTCGAAGTTGAGGCCGGCCTGCGGGGTGCCCGCGTTGAGCCGTGCCGCGTACACGCACCCCGCCAGGGCGGCCAGCACGCCCATGTTGACGAAGACGAGGAACGTGACCCGCTTGTCCTTGACGCCGGACAGCTTCGCGGCGGCCTTGTTGCCGCCGAGCGCGTACACGTGGCGGCCGACGACGGCGTTGCGCATCACGTACCCGAGGCCGATGAGCAGCACGCACATGATGAGCATCACGACCGGCACGCCATGGAACGACGCCAGCGTCAGCGTGAACGCCGTCACGGCGGCGGTGATCGCCACGCACTTCAGCACCCACACCCCGGTCGGCGCCACGTCCAGCTCGTAGGCGAGCTGCCGCCGGCGGTCCCGCCACTCCCGCAGCAGCAGGAACACGACGGCGACCAGCCCGAGGAGCAGCGTCGGGTTGTGGTACTGCGTGTACGGGCCCATCTCCGGGATGAACCCCTTGGCGAGGTTCTGGAAGCCCTCCGGGAACGGCGCGATCGACTGGCCCTCCAGCACGATCTGCGTCAGTCCGCGGAACAGCAGCATGCCCGCGAGCGTCACGATGAACGAGGGGATGCCGAGGTACGCGATGAAGTACCCCTGCCAGGCGCCCGCGAGCGCGCCGACGAGCAGCGAGAGGATCAGCGCCGGCACCCACGGGATGTCGTGCTTGACCATCATCACCGCCGACAGGGCCCCCACGAAGGCGACGAGCGAGCCGACGGACAGGTCGATGTGCCCGGCGATGATGACGATCATCATGCCCATGGCAAGGATGAGGATGTAGCTGTTCTGCTGGATCAGGTTGGAGACGTTGTTCGGCAGCAGCAGCGTGCCGTCGGTCCACACCTGGAACAGCACGACGATGAACGCGAGCGCGATCAGCATGCCGTACTGCCGCATGTTGCCGCGCAGCCCCCGCAGGAGCACCTCGCGCGTCGACGGCCGCGCGGACGACGGTCCGGACGCCGCGCCCTTCGGGGAAGTGGTCGTGGTGGTCATGGCGGGGCCTCAGCTTCTGTTCATGGTCATCTGTCGCATCAGGACTTCCTGGGTGGCGTGGGCGCGGTCGACCTCACCGGTCAGCCGGCCTTCGGCCATCGTGTAGATCCGGTCGCACATCCCGAGCAGTTCCGGCAGTTCGGAGGAGATGAAGAGCACCGCCTTGCCCTGTGCCGCCAGCCGGTCGATGACGGTGTAGATCTCGTACTTGGCGCCGACGTCGATGCCGCGCGTCGGCTCGTCGAGGATCAGCACCTCGGGGTCGGCGTGGATCCACTTGCTGAGGACGACCTTCTGCTGGTTGCCGCCGGACAACCGCCCCACCTGCTCGAACACCGTCGGCGTCTTGATGTTCATCGTGGTGCGGTACCGCTCCGCGACCCGCCGCTCGTGGTGCTCGTCGACGACGCCGCGCCGCCGCATCCCGGTCAGCGACGCCAGGGAGATGTTGCGGTTGACGTTGTCGATGAGGTTGAGGCCGTACTGCTTGCGGTCCTCCGTGACGTACGCGATGCCGGCGGCGATCGCCTCGGGCACCGTCCGCGTCGCCACCTCCCGGCCGCCGACCTCCACGGTGCCGGAGACGTACCGCCCGTAGGAGCGGCCGAACACGGACATCGCCAGTTCGGTGCGGCCCGCGCCCATCAGCCCGGCGATGCCCACGATCTCCCCGCGCCGCACCGTCAGCGACACGTCGTCGACGACCGTCCGCTGCTGGTCCACCGGGTGCCGCACCGTCCACCCGCGCACCGCGAGCGCGACCTGCCCCGCGTCCTCGCCGGTGTACCCGGTCCGCTCGGGGAACCGCTGGTCGAGGTCGCGGCCGACCATGCCGCGGATGATCCGGTCCTCCGAGAGCTCCGGCTCGTCCTGCGGCGTCCCGCGCACGGTCAGAGTCTCGATGGTGCGCCCGTCGCGCAGGATCGTCACCGCGTCCGCGATCCGCCGCACCTCGTTCAGCTTGTGCGAGATGATGATGCTCGCGATGCCCTGCTCCCGCAGCTCCAGGATGAGCTCCAGCAGCTTGGCGCTGTCCTCGTCGTTCAGCGCGGCCGTCGGCTCGTCCAGGATGAGCAGCCGCACCTCCTTCGACAGCGCCTTGGCGATCTCCACGAGCTGCTGCTTGCCGACGCCCAGCTCCGAGACCGGCGTCTGCGGGTTCTCGGCCAGACCCACCCGCTTCAGCAGCCGGCCCGCCTCGCGCAGCGTCTCGTTCCAGTCGACGATCCCGCGGGCGGCGCGCTCGTTGCCGAGGAAGATGTTCTCGGCGATCGACAGGTACGGCACCAGCGCCAGCTCCTGGTGGATGATGACGACGCCGCGCCGCTCGCTGGCCCGGATGTCCTTGAACGCCACCGGCTCGCCCTCGAAGAGGATCTCCCCCTCGTACGTGCCGTGCGGGTGGACACCGCTGAGGACCTTCATCAGCGTCGACTTGCCGGCGCCGTTCTCACCGCAGACGGCGTGGATCTCCCCGGCCCGCACCGTCAGGTTCACCTCGGAGAGCGCGGTGACGCCGGGGAACGTCTTGGTGATCCCGCGCACCTCCAGGACCGGTCGGGCGGCGCTCACTTCAGCTGCCCGGCGGTGAAGTAGCCCTCGTCGACGAGGAGCTCGGTGTTGGTCCTGTCGATGCTGACCGGGTTCAGGAGGAAGGACGGCACGGCCTTCTTGCCGTTGTGGTAGTCCTTCGTGTTGTTGACCTTGGGCTTGCGCCCGTTCAGCACCGCGTCGCCCATCTCCACGGCCTTCGCGGCGAGTTCGCGGGTGTCCTTGAACACCGTCTGCGTCTGCTCGCCCCGGATGATGGACTTCACCGACGCCAGCTCCGCGTCCTGCCCCGTGACCACCGGCAACGGCTGGTCCGCCGTGCCGTACCCGGCGCTCTTGAGGGCGGAGATGATGCCGATCGAGATCCCGTCGTAGGGGGAGAGCACCGCGTCGACCCGCGCGTCGCCGTAGTTCTTGCTGATCAGGTCGTCCATGCGCTTCTGCGCCGTGCCGCCGTCCCAGCGCAGCGTCGTCACCTGGTTCAGCCGGGTCTGCCCGCTGCGGACCACCAGTTGCCCGCTGTCCAGGTAGGGCTTCAGCACCTTGACGGCGCCGTTCCAGAAGTACTTGGTGTTGTTGTCGTCCGGGGAGCCGGCGAACAGCTCGATGTTGTACGGGCGGCCCGCGCCCTTCGCCGGCTCGCCCAGCTTCAGCTTGTCGACGATGTAGCGGGCCTGGAGCTCGCCCACCCGCTCGTTGTCGAACGAGGCGTAGTAGTCGACGTGCTCGCTGCCCATGATCAGCCGGTCGTAGGAGATCACCGGGATCCCGGCGTCCTCCGCCCGCTGGAGCACCTCGGTGAGCGCCGAACCGTCGATGGCGGCGACCACCAGCAGCCGCCGCCCCTTGGTGATCATGTTCTCGATCTGGGCGATCTGGTTCTCGACCTTGTCGTCGCCGTACTGCAGGTCGGTCTCGTACCCGGCCTTGCGGAACTGCTCCGCCATGTTCCGGCCGTCGGCCACCCACCGCTCCGACGCCTTGGTCGGCATGGCCAGGCCGATGGTGCCGCCCTTTCCGGCCGGCGGCTTGTAGCGGCTGCCGCCCCGGGCCTCCTGGCCGCAGGCGGTGAGCGAGACGGTGAGCAGGGCCGCCGCGAGGGCGGCGCCCGCGACGCGGGCTGTGCGGGTGCGCATGGGTCAGTCGCCTTCCGGGACGGGGAAACGCCGCAGGTCGCCCGGGAGCCGCGAACCGAGCGGCGACATGCCGCCGTCCGCGCCGTGGCGGGCCAGCAGGTCGAGGACCAGACGCCCGCGCCGGACCCGCTCCCGCGCGGTGGCGAGCGTCGTGTCGCGGAGCTGGGCGCCGTACGGGTAGATGCCGGGGGACCGGCTCAGCCCGAACTTCAGGTACAGCGGTGCGCCGCGCCGGATCAGCTCGGCCGCCTCGTACATCCGGATGTAGCCGCCGAGGTCGTCGGGGGCCTCCACGTACATGTCCATCGGGGCGCGGCTGACGCGGCGTATCTCGGTCAGGTGCGCGAGCGTCAGGTCCGACGGCACGTTGAGGGAGTCGGCGCCCAGCCGCTCGTACACGGCGTACGAGGCCGGGTTGACCGGACCGATCAGCGCGGACAGCTTGAACGTGGTGTCCGCCGGCAGCGTGCCGGCCGCGCGCAGCCGGTGCAGCGTCCACAGCACGCCCTCGTCGGCGACGAGCAGGCAGCGCACGCCCAGCTCGGTGGCGCGCAGCGCGTCCTCCACGCACCCGGCGAGCCCGTCGTGGCCGCGGGCGCGCAGCCCTGCGCCGCCCGAGTCGGTACGGGTGGCCGCGCCGATGTCCCAGGTGCCGCGCGGCCCGGTGAACAGGCACAGCTCGATGTCCCGTTCCGCGCAGGACTCCACCATCTCGGTGATCTCGGCGTCGGTGAGCATCCACACGCCGCTGCCCTGGCTGATCCGGTGAACGGGCACGTCGAGGCGGGAGCTCTCCTTCAGGACGACCGCGAGCGCCTCCGGGCCCTCGACGGACGGGATCTCGGTGCGCCACACCCCGCCGTCGGGGAAGGCGTGCGGGGAGGCGTCGGCCGGGTCGGGGTCGGGGGCGGGGTGGCCGATGCGGGCGAGGGCATCGGCACCCGGGCGACGGGGTGCGGACGGGGAGGTCACAGGACTCCTCTGGGGTCGGTCGAAACCACAGGTGTTCGATATTTCGGTCGTTATTCGGATCTTGCGGGGTGCGGCGGCGCGGGGGCCGTTGGGCGCTCCCCGCGCCGCCGCACGTCTCGGGGGCCGGTCAGGGCCGCAGCAGCACCTTCCCGGTCGTCGGGTCACCGCTCCCCACCAGCGCGATCGCGTCGGCGAACCGCTCCAGCGGGAACTCGTGGGTGACGAGCGGCGCCGGATCCAGCAGACCGAGCGCGAAGGCCCGTACCGCGTCCGCCCACGCCTCCGCCGACGCGCCGAAGACGCTGCGGACCTCCAGTTGGCTCACCGACAGGTGCACGGGGTCGATCCCGGTCGCGCCCGCCGTGAACATCCCGGTCAGCACCACCCGGCCGCCCCGCCGCGCCAGCAGGCACGACGACGCCGCCGTGGACGGCGCCCCGGCCGTCTCCACGACCAGGTCGAACCGCCCGCGCAGCGCCTCGCCGCCCTCCGGCGTCAACGCGCCGGTGGCCCCGAACCGCAGCGCCGCCTCGGCGCGCGCGACCCGCGGGTCGATCACGACCAGCTCCGCCGGCGACGACGCGGCCAGCAGCTGCACGGCCAGCAGCCCCAGGGTTCCCGCGCCCACCACCGCCACGCGCTCGGTGGGGCGCGGCCGCCCCGCGCGTACCGCCGCCGCGATCACCGCGGCCGGCTCCAGCAGCGCCGCCGCCCGCAGGTCGGCGTCGTCGGGCAGCGGGTGCAGCAGCCGCGCGGGCACCGTCAGGTGGTCGGCGAACGCGCCCGGCTCGGTGAACCCGGTCTCGGCGTACCCGCCGGTGCACAGGCTCGTCTCCCCGCACCGGCACCGCTCGCAGACCCCGCACGAGCGGAACCCCTCGGCGACCGTCCGCCGGCCCACCAGCGCGGGGTCCACCCCGTCGCCCACGGCCTCCACGGTCCCGGCCCACTCGTGACCCGGCGTCACCGGGTAGCGGACGTAGCCGGGGGCGCGCTGGCCGTCGAGCACCTCGCGGTCGCTCATGCAGATCCCGGCGGCCGCGACCCGGACCAGCACCTCGCCGGGCCGCGGCGCCGGAACCTCCCGCTCGACCAGCCGGTGGGCACCCGGCCGGTCGATGACCACGGACCGGCTGACAGCCGCCGCCGGCCGGTCCGTGGCGTCTGGTACCGGACTCACCTGGTGCCCTTCGGGGCGCGCTTCTCCCAGCCCTCGGCCCACAGGTCGAACCGGGCCTGCTGCTGCGGGAACTCCGCCGCCGCGTCCACGTCGAGCTCCACGCCGAGGCCCGGCGCGTGCGACACCTCGAAGCAGCCCGTCTCGGGGTCCACCTGAGGAGCGCCCTTGACCACCTTCTTGATCTCCGCGTCCGCGAAGTCGTTGAAGTGCTCCAGGATCTTGAAGTTGGGGGTGCAGGCGGCCAGTTGGAGCGAGGCCGCGGTCAGCACGCTGCCGCCCACGTTGTGCGGGGCGACCAGCATGTAGTGCGTCTCGGCGGTCGCCGCCAGCTTGCGGGTCTCCAGGATGCCGCCGATGTGCCCCAGGTCCGGCTGGATGATGTCGACGGCCTGCGACTCGAACAGCTCGCGGAACTCGATCCGGTCGTGGATCCGCTCGCCC
This sequence comes from Streptomyces tamarix, assembly GCF_032423885.1. Taxonomy (NCBI): domain Bacteria; kingdom Bacillati; phylum Actinomycetota; class Actinomycetes; order Kitasatosporales; family Streptomycetaceae; genus Streptomyces; species Streptomyces tamarix. The sequence continues at coordinate 98,893 of NZ_JAWCTQ010000017.1, forward strand.
GTCGCCACCGGCAGGTCCACCTTGTCGGCGAACTTCTTCAGCGCCTTCAGGTTCTCCGGCGGCACCGGCTCCTCCAGCCACGCCGGGCGGTACGGCGCCAGCTCCCGCGCCAGGCGCACGGCGGTGGCCGGGCTGAACCGGCCGTGCATCTCCAGCATCAGCTCGGCGTCCGGCCCGATCGCGTCGCGCACCGCCTCGATCAGCGCCACCGCGTACCGGGTCTGCTCGGCGTCCAGCTCGAAGTGGCCGGTGCCGAACGGGTCGATCTTCAGCGCCCGGTAGCCGCGCGCCACGACCTCCTGGGCGGCCTTGTGGTACGCCTCGGGGGTCCGCTCGGTCGTGTACCAGCCGTTCGCGTACGCCTTGACGCGGTCCGTGACCTTGCCGCCCAGCAGCTGCCAGACCGGGACGCCCAGGGCCTTGCCCTTGATGTCCCAACAGGCCATCTCCACGACGGCGATGCCGGACATGACGATCTCACCGGCCCGGCCGTAGTCGCCGTACTTCATCCGCCGTACGAGGTCCTCCACGGCGAACGGGTCGGAACCCGCGATGTGGTTGATCTCCGCCTCCCGCAGGTAGCCGATGAGCGCGTCCGTGTGGCCCAGCATGCGGGTCTCGCCGACGCCGGTCAGGCCCTCGTCGGTGTGGACGAGCACGTAGGTGAGGTTGCGCCAGGGGGTCCCGACGACATGAGTGCTGATTCCCGTGATGCGCACGGTAGTTGCCCCTAGAGTCCGTTCGATACGTTGGTTGTGTTCGACATTTCGTCACACGTTCGAAATCGTGGCGTGACCGTAATCAGCCCCCGGGCGGGGTGTCAATGGTTCGCGCACCTCCCGCTCGGCGGAGTGCGGCGCACGGGGGTGCGATCCGGCGGTCCCGCCCCGGCCGTTGCCCGCGGAGGCGTCGCTGAGTAGCCTGTGTTCGTCATACCGGTCAGTGGCCGGGGTTTCGAACGAAGGGGTGGGTGGCCTCATGGGACGGTTGGTTCCCGCGGTGACCAGGGCGCTCGACATTCTGGAGCTGTTCCTCGACGGAGACGGCACGCTCTCCGCACCGGAGATCACCCGCAGGCTCCAACTGCCCCGCACCACCGTGCACGAGCTCGTCACCACGCTCGCCGCCCGCTCCTACCTCGTGCCCCTCCCCGAGCAACCCGGCCGCTACCGCCTCGGCGTCCGCGCGTACCAGCTCGGCAGCCGGTACGCCGAGCAGCTCGACCTCGCCGCCGAGGGCCAGCGCGTCGCCCGCGAGGTCGCCGAGACGTGCGACGAGACCGTCCACGTCGCCATCCTGGAGGACCTGGACGTCATCTACATCGCCAAGGTCGACTCCACGCACGCCGTGCGCATGGTGTCCGCCGCCGGCCGCAGGCTCCCCGCCCACTGCACCTCCGTCGGCAAGATGCTGCTCGCCTCGCTCCCCCCGCACGAGCTCGACGCCCGGATCGACGGACGCGAACTCGCCGCCATGACCCCCAGCAGCCTCACCGACCCCGACGAACTGCGCGCCGCACTCGCCGCCGTCCGGGAGCGCGGCGTCGCCACCGAGCACCGCGAGTCCAACCCCGACGTCAGCTGCGTCGCCGCGCCCGTGCGCGACAGCGCCGGACGGGTCGTCGCCGCCCTGTCCATCTCCGTCCCCATGATCCGCTGGAGCGAGGAGCGCGAGGCCGAACTGGCCGAGCTGGCCGCCAAGGGCGCCGCCGACCTCTCCGTCCGCCTCGGCCACCGGGGCACCCGGTGACCCCGCCGGCCGCGCCCCGCCCCGGCCGCGTCGAGGTCGCCGTACGGGAGACCGCGCAGCTCGGCGAGGGCCCCACCTGGGACCCGGCCACCGGCCGCCTCGTCTGGGTCGACATCCTCGGCTCCCGCCTCCACACCTACGCCCCCGCCGACGGCCGCCGCACGGTCGTGCTCACCCCCCAGCACGTCGGTGCCGCCAAGCCCCGCGCCGGAGGCGGACACGTCGTCAACCTCCGCGACGGCATCGGCCTGTACGACCCCGACGGCACGTTCCGCTGGCTCCTGCACGACCCCGTCGACGGCCGCCGCGGCAACGACGCCGCGGTCGCCCCCGACGGTAGCCTGTGGGCCGGCACCATGCGCTACGACGAGGCGCCCGGCGGCGGCACCCTCACCCGGATCGCCCCGGACGGCACCGCCACCACGCTCCTGCCCGACGTGACCGTCAGCAACGGCACCGACTGGAGCCCCGACGGCGGCCTCGTCTACTACGTCGACACCCCCACGCGCCGCATCGACGTCCTGCGCACCGACGGCGGGCACGTCGTCGACCGCCGCCCGCTGGCCACCGTGGAACCAGGCGCCGGCTTCCCCGACGGACTCACCGTCGACGCGGACGGCTGCGTCTGGGTCGCCCTCTGGGACGGCGCCGCCCTCCGCCGCTACACCCCCGACGGCCGGCTCGACCGGACCGTCCCCCTGCCCGTACGCCGCCCCACCGCCTGCGCCTTCGGCGGCCCGGGCCTGCGGGACCTGTACGTCACGACCGCCCGCACCGGCCTCGACCGCCCGCACCCGCTGAGCGGTTCGCTGCTCGTCCTGCCGGACGCCGGACAGGGCCGCGAGGGCCGCGCGTTCGCAGGGTGACCTGGGCTTGCTACTATCGCCCGCCATCTCGACGCCACAGGTACGGGGGCAGTTCGAGCACACCAGCACCGACAGCACGACCATCGAAGCAGCGCGACGAAGCGCAGGGGAGAGGCCGCCCGTGGGCACATCCGCCGATGACGCCGCCACGGAGTTCCACGAGTTCTTCGAGCGCCACTACGCCGAACTCGCCCGCCTCGCCCACCTGCTCACGGGCGAGGCGGACGCGGCCGACGACCTCGCCGCCGACGCCCTCCTGGCCCTGTGGCACCGCTGGGACCGCGTCCGCGCCGCCCAGCACCCCGCCGCCTACGCCCGGGGCGTCGTCGCGAACCTCGCCCGCAGCCGCATCCGCAGCGCCGTGCGGGAACGCCGCCGCATCGCCCTGTTCTGGTCGCAGCGCACCGAGTACACCGAAGGACCCGACGTACCCGCCGTCGTCGACGTGCAGGGCGCCCTGCGCCGGCTGCCGTTCCGCAAACGGGCGTGCGTCGTGCTGCGCCACGCCTTCGACCTGTCCGAGCGGGAGACCGCCCTCACCCTCGGCATCTCCGTGGGTACGGTGAAGAGCCAGACATCGAAGGCCATGGCGCAGCTGCAACAGCTGCTCGGCACCCGCGCTGCCGCGTCGGAGCTGGTCGGAGGAAGGAACTAGTGGACGAGCTGCAGCGAGCGCTCCGGGACGCCGCCCGGTCGCACCACCCCGACCGGGCGCGGATCCTCGCGCGCGTGGAGCGGGGGATGGACCGGCCGGCCCCCGCCCCGCGGCGCCACCACCGGCCGCCCGCCCCCCGGTGGCCGCGCGTCGCCCTGGCCGCCGCCGCCGTCGCCGGCGTCCTCGTGGTCGGCGGTCTCGGCGCGCGGGCCGTCCTCCACGAGGACGCCCCGGCCCCCGCCCGGGTCGCCGACCCGCCGCCGGCCACCCCCACCGCCCCGGCCCCCACGAGCGCCGTGGACGGCTTCCTGCGCGCCCGGGGCGACGTCGACCCGCACAGCAACCGCTTCTGGGCCCAGTCGAACATCACCTTCAACACCGCCACCGCCCTCACGGGGCTCACCGTCGAGCTGCGCGTCGCCCAGACCGGCGGCGTCGCCGACACGGGGAACTGGCGCACCCCGCCCGCCGGCCACTTCACCGTGTCGGTGCGCGAGGAGGGCGGCGCCCTCGTCTACACCTGGACCCTCCGCGAGGGCCGCACCGTCCCCGTCGGGCGGCACGTCTTCGCGGGCCAGTACAACCACGCCGAAGGCGGCCGGGACGCGGGCGGCGACCGCTTCACCGTCACCGCGACCGGCGCGGACGGCGAGCGGGCCACCGTCACCGGCGGCTTCGCCTCCGGGCCCGGCGCCACCGGTTCCTCCTGAGGTCGCGTGACCGCTGACCGGCGACGACAATGGCGAGTGCCGGACGAACAAGGAGGCGGCATGACCGAAGAACCCGAGACGAGCTCCCGGCGAGGGGGTGGCGTCACCCCCGACGCCCTCCTGCACAGCGGTGCCGAAGGCGAGTTCACCGCCGAGGACCTGGTCCTCGCCTCCGGGCGCGACGTGAACCCCGAGAACCTCGCCTGGGCCGAACGCAGGATGGCCGAGAAGGGGAAGGCGGCCCTCGACGAACTCCTGCCCTGACCCACCCCCCTCCGGGCCACGCCGCGCGCCCCGCACGGCGTGGCCCCGCCACGCGGCCCCCGCCCCGGTCAGCCCGCGCCGCCCTCCGCGCCGTCCCGCACGTCCTCCCCGTCCTGCACGTCCTCCTGGACCAGCGGACGCGTCGCCGGCCCCTGCACGACCCGCCCCTCCACGTCGAACCGCGACCCGTGGCACGGGCACTCCCAGGCGGTCTCCGCGTCGTTGAAGTGCACCACGCACCCCAGGTGCGTACAGCGCGCGGACACCGCGCGCAGCGCCCCCGCCCCGTCCCGGTGCACCGCGAGCAGCCGCCCGCCGACCCGCACCACTGCCCCCTGGCCCGGCCCCACGTCCGCGACCGAGTCGGCGTACGCGCCCGGCGCCCGGTCGCCCACGAAGTGCTTCGCCACCTGCGCCTGGAGCCGCAGCACCGCCGGCACCTCCCGCAGCGGGCGCAGACGCACCGGGTCGTACAGCGACGCCCAGGCCGAGTCCCGGCCCCGGATCCGCGCCGCCAGCAGCGACCCCGCCATCACCCCGCCGCTCATGCCCCACCCGGCGAACCCGGTCGCCACGTACACGTGCCGCGCCCCGGCGTGCAGCCGCCCCACGTACGGCACCCGGTCCGTGGTCCAGTTGTCCTGCGTCGCCCACCGGTGGGTGATCTCCAACGGCGCGAACCGCTCCCGCGCCCACTGCTCCAGCCGCGCGAACCGCTCGCCGACCTCGCCCTCCTCCGCGGTGCCCGGGGTGAACTTCTCCCCGGTCACGATCAGCATCCGCGTCCCCTCCTCCCCGGTGGGGGCCGTCCGGACCGAGCGCGTACCGCCCTCCGACGTCAGGAACACCCCGCCCGGGTCGCGGTCCGCCGGGATCGGGCCCGCCACGACCAGCTCCCGCTTCGGCTCCAGCCGCGTGAACAGCAGCGCCCGGTCGAACACCGGGTAGTGCGTGGCCACGACCACGTGCCGCGCGACCACCGTGTCACCCCGCTCGGTGGTCACCTCGCACGGCGTGCCCTCCTTCAGCCGCGTCACCCGGGTCCGCTCGTAGATCCGCCCGCCGAGCCGCTCCAGATCCGCGGCGAGGCCCAGCAGGTACTTCCGCGGGTGGAACTGCGCCTGCCCCTCCACCCGCACCGCGCCCGCCACCGGGAACGGCAGCGGCGTGCGCGTCACGTACGACGCGGGGAGCCCCGCCTCCAGCGCCGCGTCCGCCTCGGCCCGCAGTCCGTCCGTCCGCCCGGGGTCCTCCGCGTACGTGTACGCGGGGAGGCGCTCCAGGTCGCAGTCGATGCCCAGTTCCTCGCTCACCTCGGCCACCCGCTCGACGGCCAGCTGCTGCGAATGCGCGTACAGCCGCGCCGCCCGCGCGCCGTGCACCGACTTCACGTCCGCGTACACCTCGCCGTGCAGCGCCGACAGCTTCGCCGTCGTGTGCCCGGTCACGCCGGTGGCGATCCGGTCCGCCTCCAGCACCACCACCGGGTGCCCGGCCCGCGCCAGCTCCCACGCGGTGCACAGCCCCGCGATGCCGCCGCCCACGACGACGACCTCCGTCTCCACCGACCGCTCGAGAGCCGGACGGGCCGGCCCCGGCGCGTACTCCATCCACAGCGAACCGGACAGCGGGTCGAAGACCATGGGCGCACTCCTCCTCGGCGGTCACACCGGGCCACCGCCGCGGCCCGGGAGGTCCGGGTGCCCGGAGAAGGCGCATGAAACCCCCGGAGCTGCGCACTCGTATTCCATGACCCACCACATCAACCCCCCTGACCCCGATCCCGACCGCACCCCGGGGCTGGACGCCGGCGGCTCGGTGCGCCCGGGCGAGACCCCGCCGGCCGAGAGCAGCACCCCGGGCGCGGGCCCCCGCGACACCCACAACCCCCCGACGGGCTGGGCGAAGGCCCCCCTGGCGATGATCCTGGTGGTGGTCGTCCTGGTGGCGGCCCTCTTCGCCGTCATGGCGGTCGTCATCGCGAGCTGACCGCGGTGGTGCGGCGGCGCGTGGCCGGATCCCGCGCCTCCCGCACCTCCCCGGGCCGCCGCCACCCGCGCCGCCCCGTACGAACCCCGCAGACAGGGCGCCATACTGGACGGGCCGGGGAGGCGCAGCGAACGACGGGGGCGACATCACGCGATGGCGGAGACCAGGCTCATCCACGGCCGCTACCGGCTGCTGGAGGTGATCGGGCGCGGCGGCATGGGGGAGGTGTGGCGGGCCACCGACGAGTCGCTCGGCCGCCGGGTCGCCGTGAAGTGCCTCAAGCCGCTGGGGGCGCGGCAGGACCCGGACTTCCTGCGGGTGCTGCGCGAGCGGTTCCGGCGCGAGGCCCGCGTCGCCGCCTCCCTCCAGCACCGCGGTGTGACGGTGGTCCACGACTTCGGCGAGGCGGACGGCACCCTGTACCTGGTCATGGAACTGCTGGAGGGCCGCAACCTCAGCCAGCTCCTGGGGGACAACGCGCGCCACCCGCTGCCGGTGCACGACGTCGTCGACATCGCCGAGCAGGTCGCCGACGCCCTCGCCTACACCCACCGCCAGGGCATCGTCCACCGCGACCTCAAACCCGCCAACATCATGCGGCTCGCCGACGGGACGGTGAAGATCTGCGACTTCGGGATAGCCCGCCTCGGCGCCGACATCGGCGTCTCCTCCCGCCTCACCGGCACCGGCATCGCCATGGGCACGCCGCACTACATGTCACCCGAGCAGATCAGCGGCGACCGGGTCGACCACCGCAGCGACCTGTACTCGCTCGGCTGCGTCCTGTACGAGATCGCCACCGGCGCCCCGCCGTTCGACCAGGACGACGCCTGGGCGATCCTCGTCGGCCACCGCGACACCCCGCCCGAGCCGCCGCGCAGGCGCCGCGCGGACCTGCCGCCGCTGTTCGAGCGGATCGTGCTGGACCTGCTCGCCAAGGCCCCCGAGGCCCGCCCCGCCGACGCGGGCGACCTGCGCCGCCGCATCACCGGCACCCGCCGCACCGCCCTGCCCGCGAACGCCCCGCAGCCCCCGCACCTCCCGGACGCCCACCGGCCCGTCCCGCCGCACCCCCCGGGCACCGGCCACCCGGACGGCCCCGCCGACGCGTCCGGACGCGTCCCCCTCCACCCCGGGCCGGGGCCCGCCGCCCCCGCGCTGCTCCCGGCCTGGACCCGCTCCATGACCACCGGCCGCACGTCCGTCGGCGCCCTCCTGCCGCACGCCGCGCCCCCGCCGGAAGATCCGGCGTCGGCGCTCACCGGCCAGTGGACGGCCGCCGGAGCTCCCCCGCGCCCGCGCACCGCGCCCGCCCTCCCCGGCACCCCGGTCGCGCCCGCCCTCCCCGGCACACCGGCCCCCGGCGCCCCGGCCCCCGGCGCCCCTGTCGCGCACACCGCCCCGCCCCCGGTCCCCGTACCGGAGCCGGACCTCCTCGCCGTCCTGGCCGGCCGCCACAGCGCGGGACTCAGCCTGGGCCGCCTGGGCCGCTGGGCGGAGGCCGGCGAGGCGCACCGCGCCGTCGCCGCCGAGCGCGCCCGCCTCCTCGGTCCCGACCACCCCGACACCCTGGCCAGCCGGTACGAGTACGCCTTCGCCCTCAGCCGCGCGGGCCGCCCCGCCCCCGCCCTGCGCGAGTTCGGCCACGTCGCCGAGGGCCGCGCCCGCCTCCTCGGCCCGGGCCACCCCGACACGCTCACGGCCCGTCAGGAGACCGCGCACGTCCTGGGCCGGCTCGGCCGCCACGCCGAGGCCCACCGGGTGTACGCCGACGTCCTCGCCGCCCGCGAGCGCGTCATGGGCGCCGACCACCCGGACACCCTGCGCTGCCGGCACAACCTCGCGTTCACGCTCGGCCGGCTCGGCCGGCTGGAGGAGTCGTACCGCACGGCGTACGAGGTGGCGGCCGCCCGCGCCCGGCTCCTCGGCCCCGACCACCCCGACACGCTGGTCACGCTCTACGAGGTGGCCCACGTCCTCGGCCGGCTCGGCCGCTGGGCCGACGCGCTGGGCACCTACCAGGAGATCGCCGCCGCCCGTGCCCGCGCGCTCGGCCAGGACCACCCCGACACCCTCGCCGCCCGCTACGAGGCCGGCATCTGCCTGAGCCGCCTGGGCCGCGGCCGGGAGGCGCTGGAGCTGTACCGGGACCTGGTCGCGGCCCGTACCCGGGCGCAGGGCCCCGACGACCCGGAGACCCTGCGCGCCCGGCACGGCCTCGGGGTCAACCTGGGCCGGCTGGGTCGTTGGGAGGAGGCCCTCGCCGAGGCCCGCGAGGTCGCCGCGGCCCGCACCCGGGTGCTGGGTCCGGACCACCCGGACACGCTGGTCAGCGGCCGGGAGGTGGCCGTGTGCCTGGGCTGGCTCGGCCGCTGGGGCGAAGCGCTCACCGGCTACCGGCACGTCGCCGGGGCCCGCGAACGGGTCTTCGGCCCGGACCACCCCGACACCCTCGCCAGCCGCAACGACGAGGCGCAGTGCCTGGAGCAACTGGGCCGGCACGCCGAGGCGGTCGAGCTGTACCGGCGCGTCGCCGCCGCCCGCCGTCGGCCCGCGCCCGGGTGACGGCGGGCGGCGGCCACGCGCCGCCCCGCCCGCCCGGACAACGGCCCGGGCGGGCACCCCGCAAGGTGCCCGCCCGGAAGCGACGTCGCTGGGGAACCGGTCAGTCCATCTCCCAGCAGACCGCGTCGAACGTGGCGGCCTGGGCCTTGCCCGCCTGGACGTAGCTGCCGTCCACCCAGCAGCCCCTCATGTCGCTCGTGTGCGCGGCGGCGGGGGAGGCGGTGAAGAAGCCGACCGCGAGCAGACCGGCCAGAGCGATCGAGACGCGACGAAGCATGTTTCTCTCCTTTGAGTGAGTGGGGACTCGCCACGACTCTTCACCAGCCGGGGCGGTACCGCACGCCGGGACGTACGACCGGGTGGTCCGCCCCTCCGCTCCCCGTCCTTCCGCCCGTCCGCGCGCGGGTGCCCGCTCCCGTGAACGGCCCCGGGCCGGCCGCGTCGCGCGGCCGGCCCGGGGACCCATGCGGGGGAGAGGAGGAGTCACGTGGGGGGCGGCGGTTCCCGGCGCTGCTCGGGGTCGCGGCCCAGCTGGTCCTTGAGCCGCTCCTGCGCGGTGTCGACCTGGCCGCTGTACTGGCCCTGCGTCCGCTTGTCGACGTAGTCACCGGCCTTGTCGACGCCCTTGCCGACGTGGCCCTCGTGCCCCTTCAGCATGTTCTTGAGCTTGTCCATCATGGACATGGGTCGTCCTCTCGCCGAGTGACCCCCTGCCGTCCAGTCTCCCCGCCCCGCCCCCCGCCCGCATCCGGGAACGGACCCCCGCGACTCAGGCCCGTCCGGCCGTCTCGCGCCGGGAACCCAGCCACTCCTCGTGAGCGCGGCCCACCCGCTCCCACAGGGCCGCCCGATCGGCCGCGTCCAGGTCGCCCAGGTCACGGCGGAAGGCGCCCTCCAGCAGCCCGAACCACTCCTCCGGGGTGTCCACGACACGCTCCTGCGCGCCCGCGGCGCCGATCCGCAGGAGCACCCGGCCGCGCAGCACGTGCACGGTGTCCGGGTCGCGGCGCAGCGCCGTGAACGTCGTCATGAACGGCGAGTCCGTGGCCGTCGACAGCCGCCGGTGCTCGTCGGCGAAGTCCTCCGGCGAGGCCGCCTCCCCCCGGAACTCCATCACGGGGAACGTGCTGCGCGCGTCGTGGTGGAACGTCCACCCGCCCGGCTCGGCCACCGAGGGTTCCATCCGGTACGTGAACGGGCCCCGCCGGTACGTCCCGGCGCGCAGCGGCAGCGGCTCGTGCGGCCCGTCGCCCAGGCCGACGTCCACGAACCACCCCTCACCGCCCACCCGCACCGTCAGCGCCATGTGGTCGCCGGTCGCGCCCCGCCCCGCCGGGTCCTGGTGGACCCCGCCGACGTGCCGGGCCACGTCGTACCCGAGGGCCTCCAGCAGCGCGGCGAAACCGCCGTTCAGGTGGAAGCAGTAGCCGCCCTGCCCGGCCGCGAACCGGCGCACCGACTGCTCCGCCTCCATCCCGGGCGGCCGGCCGAGCTGGATGCCGACGTTCTCGTACGGGATCCGCTCCAGGTGGGCCCGCTGCAACGCGAACAGCTCCTCCACGGACGGGCTCCCGGAGGGAACGACACCGAGACGCTCCAGGTACCTCGCGAAACCTTCTGGGATCATGGTGCTCGACCATAATCCGCCGGGCGGCCGGGGTGGTCGGCGGGGTGGGAGGGGGCGGGCGCCGCTCAGTCGGCCGACGCCGTCCAGCCGTCCGCCTCGATCAGTGCCGCGTCCGACGGCCGCGCCTCGTCGAACAGGGTCCGCCCGCCGTCCAGGACGCGCAGCCCGTCCACGTACACGCCGCGCCCCACGTAGCGCGTGTCCGTCGCGTACCGCCAGCGCAGCCGTACGGGACCGGCGCCCGACCACGCCGACAGGTCGGCCTCCAACCGGTGCCAGACCCGCCCCGACCAGCCCGTCACCGACCCGCCCGGGTGCCCCGCCGGCTCCCCGCCCGGCCGTACGGTGACGAACGGCACCGGCCGCCACCCCGCCGCCCCGCCCCCGGCCGGCTCCGTCGACGCCTCCAGGACGAGCGTGTCCGCGCCCGGCTCGGTGTCCCACCACAGCGCGCACCGCAGCCGCGCCCGCGCCGTCACGGGCCGTACGGCCGGCAGGGTCAGCGTCGCCGCCGCGGCCGACGCCGTCCCGGCGAACCAGGCGGTGCGGCCGTGCGCCGGGCGCACCGGCACCGCCCGGGCCAGGCGGTCGGCGGCGGCGACCCGCGGCGCCGACCCCGAGCGCCAGCTCCGCACCGGGTGCACCGAGTTGCCCAGCAGCACCAGGAACGAGTCGGTCGTCGGGTCCAGCACCAGGCTCGTCCCGGTGAACCCGGTGTGCCCGGCCGTGCGCGGCGTGGCCATCGCGCCCATGTACCAGTGCTGGTACAGCTCGAAGCCCAGCCCGTGCTCGTCGCCGGGGAACGCGGCGTTGAAGTCCGTGAACATCAGCTCCACCGACTCCGGACGCAGGATCTGCGCGGAGCCGTAGGCGCCGCCGTTCAGCAGCGTACGGGCGAGGACCGCCAGGTCCCAGGCGCGGGAGAAGACCCCCGCGTGCCCGGCGACCCCGCCGAACCCGTACGCGTTCTCGTCGTGCACCTCGCCCCACACCATGCCCCGGTCGATCCCCGACCACGGCCGGCGCGCGTCCTCCGTCGCGGCGATCCCCGGCCGCCAGGAGGCGGGCGGGTTGAACCGGGTGCGCCGCATCCCGAGCGGACCCGTGATCCGCTCGCGCAGCAGCACGTCCAGCGACCGCCCGGTGACCTCCTCCAGCAGCAACTGCAACGCGATCAGGTTCAGGTCGGAGTACCGGTACACCGTGCCGGGCGGGTCCAGGGGCCGCTCCTCCCACAGCAGCCGCAGCTTCCCCTCCCGCGTCGGCTCCAGGTACAGCGGCAGCCAGGCGCGCAGCCCCGAGGTGTGCGTCAGCAGGTGACGCACCGTGATGCCGTCCTTCCCGCCGCCGCCGAAGTCCGGCAGGCGCTCGGCCACCCGGCCCTCCAGCTCCAGCGCGCCGCGCTCCAGCAGTTGCACCACCAGGATCGACGTGAACAGCTTCGTCAGCGACGCCAGGTCGAAGACGGTGTCCTCGCGCATCGGGATCCGCTGCTCCGGCGGCAGCTCCACGCCCCGCCCGGTCGTCTCGTCGTAGGCCGCGTAGCGCACCGCGTAGCCGATCGCCTGGTGCAGCGCCACGGTGGGGCCGCGCCCCGCGAGGAGCACCGCGCCGGCGTACCAGGGGTGCGCGGGGGAGGGGCCGAGGAACCGCTCGGCGTCGGCGACCAGCAGGTCGAGGTGGCGGGGCAGCAGACCGGCCCGCTCGGCCGTGCCGTGCCGCAGCACCGGCCCGGCCGCCCCCCGCGGGGCCCCGGTCGAAGCGTCCCGCGCGGCCCCGGAGCCCTCCCGGCCGGCCGCGGCGGCGCCCGGAAGCGGGCCGATCACCAGCGCACCCCCCAGTGCCAGCGCCCCGCCGCCGAACCCGCGGCGCCCGATCCCGCCCCCACCCGGCTCCCGCACCATGCCCGCCCTCCCCGCCCACGGCACCGCCGTCTGAAGGAAACCTTCGCCGTCGCGCACATCAGGTGAAACTTTCTTACCGCCGCATCCGCCCGTCAAGGAGGCGGACGGCGGAACCGAGACCCCGCCGGCCCCGTCGGCGTGCGGGCCGTCCGCGGCTCTGGCAGCGTGGCCGCATGGGTACGCAGACCGACGGGGACCGGGGCCGCGCCACCGGGCCGGAGCCCGGGGACGGGGCCGCCGCGCCGCGGCCGTGGCGCCAGAGCACCACCTGGGTCCCGCTCCTGGCGCTGGCCGTCCTCGCCCTCGGCTGGGGCCGTGACCTGCCCGGACCCGCCGTCGCCGTCGTCGGGCTCTGTCTGGTCGGGGCCGTCCTGTCCGCCGTCCACCACGCCGAGGTGGTCGCCCACCGGGTCGGCGAGCCCTTCGGGTCGCTCGTCCTCGCCGTCGCCGTGACCGTCATCGAGGTCGGCCTGATCGTCATGCTGATGGCCTCGGGCGGCGACAAGGCGGCCACGTACGCCCGTGACACCGTCTTCGCCGCCGTCATGATCACCTGCAACGGCATCGTCGGCCTGTCCCTGCTCGCGGCGACCCTCCGCGGCCGTCGCGTCGCCGTCTTCAACGCCGAGGGCTCCGGCGGCGCCCTCGCCACCGTCACCACCCTCGCCACGACGACCCTCGTGCTCCCCGCCTTCACCACCGGCGCCTCGGGCCCCGAGTTCACCGGGGCGCAGTTGACCTTCGCCGCCGTGGCCTCCCTCAGCCTGTACGGGCTCTTCGTCACCGTGCAGACCGTCCGCCACCGGGACTACTTCCTGCCCGTCACCACCGAGGGTCGGCCCCTCGACCCGACCGCGCACGCCCCGCCGCCCTCCCGCGCGGCCACCGGGTGGAGCCTCGGCCTGCTCATGGTGGCCCTCGTCGCCGTCGTCGGCCTGGCCAAGCTCGCCTCGCCGACGATCGAGTCCGGCGTGGCGTCCGCCGGCCTGCCCACGGCGGTCGTCGGCGTCGTCATTGCCCTCATGGTGCTGCTGCCGGAGACCCTGGCCGCGCTACGGGCCGCGCGCGGCGGGCGCGTCCAGACCAGCCTCAACCTGGCCTACGGCTCCGCGATCGCCAGCATCGGGCTGACCGTGCCGGCGATCGCGCTCGTCTCCGTGTGGCTGTCCGGGCCCCTGGTCCTGGGACTGGGCGACGTCCACCTGGTGCTGCTGGCGCTCACCGCCGTGGTGAGCGCCCTGACCGTGGTGCCCGGACGCGCCACACTCCTGCAGAGCGGCGTCCACCTGCTGCTGTTCGCCGCCTTCCTGTTCCTCTCGTTCAGCCCCTGAGGGCCGCCCCCCCGGGGGGAGGCGGCCCCCGGGGTCACTGCGCCACGCGCACCACCCGCAGCGCCGGGTCGCGCAGGATGTCCCGCTCGCAGAACCGCGCGGTCACCCACCGCTCCTGCGAGTACAGCCGGGTCTGGTCGGCGTGGTGCGGCGAGCCCGGGTCGGAGGACTGGGAGTACGACAGCAGCGTCCGCGCGACCGGGCACCGGCTGTCGTCCCAGCCGACCGCCTGGACGTGGCTCGTGCCGTGCCGCACCTCCGTGTAGCCGCCGCCCGCCGCGTCCCACACGGGGACCGTCATGTTCCACACGCCCGTGTTCGTGCCGCCGTGCACGGGGATGCGCTGCCCGCCCCGCACCACGAACTGGTGCTCGCCCAGTGGGGCGTCGAGCGGGATGCCGGCGGCGCGCAGCTCGTCGACCGCCCCGCGCAGCGCCGTGGCGAAGCCGGGCGCACCGGTGTTCAGGCCGCGCGGCGTGCCCACCGGGTCGGCCGCGGAGAACGGCACCTTCCACCGCTCGGCGTTCGTCGTCTCCCGCTGGAGCCGGATCCAGAACCGGTCGAACAGCAGCGCGCCCCGGCTCGCGGTGTCCATCCGGCGGTCCCACCGCGCGAGCGCCCCGCACGCCTCCGGGTCGCCCGGGAGCGCCGCCGGGCACGCCCGCACCACGTCGTCGGCGGTCAGGTCGGCGGCGGGCACCCGGTTGGCGAACTGCTGCCGCTGGAGGTCGGCCACGGTCAGCCCGCCCCGGTCGGCCATCGCCGCCACGTCCTCGATGGCGCCGCGCGTCCGCAGCGACCGCTCCGTCCCCACGTCGCCGAAGACCCGCTCGTACCGGGTCAGGGGCCGGTCGGCGTTGGACAGCCAGGCACTGTCGTTGGAGTTCTCCGCGTACGGGGCGTCCTGGAGCAGCGGCCAGCGCGCCGGTCCCATGATGCCGGGCTGCACCGCGTCCGGGTCCCGGCCCAGCACGCAGTCGCCGCGCGACCCGTCGAGCACGGCGACGCCCGTCGCCGGGTACAGGGTGCGGCCCAGCGGCGTCGAGCACCGCCCGGCCAGCTCGTCCGTGATCCTCGGCACGACCTGCGCCTGCGCGAGGAGCGTGCCGCCGTTCCGGTCGGAGGCCACCGTGTTCACCCACGGCAGGCCCTGCGTGCGGCGCAGCGCCGCCGCCATGTCCCGCGTGGAGCGGGCCTTGGCGAGGCCGAGCGAGGTGTCCGCCATGCGGAGGTTCCCCGTGTTGGGGTCGTGCAGCGCGTACGCGGTCGTCGCCGTCCACGGCAGCGGGTCGCCGCCGAAGGAGGTGACGACCGGCCCGTACCGCGTCCACCACTGCGTACGGGTCACCGGCTCGCCGCCCGCGACGGGCACGGTCACGGTCCGCCGCACCATCCGCTCGGCCTCGCCGTCCACCAGGTACGCGGTGGGGTCGGCCGGGTCGAGGGTCAACTGGTGCAGGTTCATGGTCCGGCCGGTGGCGACGGTGTGGCTCCACGCCACCTTGTCGGTGAAGCCGACCTGCACGAGCGGCGCGCCCAGCAGCGAGGCGCCCTGCACGTTCAGCTCGCCGGGGATCGTCTGTTGCGACTGCCAGAACCGGCGGCCGCCGTGCCACGGGTAGTGCGGGTTGCCGAGCAGCAGGCCCCGGCCGTTCGCGGTGGTGGTGCCGGCGAACGCCACGGCGTTGGAGCCCATCGTCGCGTTCCGCTCGTCGAACAGCTCCCGCGCCGCCCCGGCCACCCGGCCCGGGTCGGCGCCGGGGCCGGGGGCCGCGCCGGAGGCGGGCGGCCGGGCGGCCGTGATGGCGTCCACGAAGGCGCCCTCGCCGCCGAGGACCGCGAGCGCGTACGCCCGCCGGGCCACGTCGAGGCCGCTGACCGGGTGGACCCACGCCTTGCCGGCGCACGCCGGGTCCGTCACCCTGTTCTGCTTCAGCCAGGCGTTGTACCCGGCCGCCCAACCCCGCATCAGCTCCTTCTGCGCACGGCTGGGCCCGGCGGGCGCCGGCCGGGCGAGCAGCCGCTCCACGGTGCGCGCGTCGCGCACCCCGGCGAAGTACAGGTCGCTGGAGAGGTTCGTGCGGGCCGACGACAGCGACCCGTCCGTCGTGGCGTCCGGGCCGAAGTGTCGCGACCGCTCGCCCCGTACGGTCACGAACCCGTCGGCGAGCACGCACACCTGGTCGGCGGCCTGCGCCCAGCCGGTGCCGAAGCCCAGGGAGGCGTAGTCCTTCGCCAGGATGTGCGGGATGCCGTACTCGGTGTAGCGGATGGTCGCCGACAGACCGCCCGCCGAGGGGCGGTGGTCGCCCGCCGCGGGCGGCGGGGCCGCGGTGGCCGGCAGCGTGGCGGCGGCCGTGGCGAACACGGCCGCGGCGACCGGTAACAGGCGTCTCAGACTGGTGCGGAACAGCAACGCGTCTCCCAACTGGGGTGTGTGCCAGGTCGGTTGTCCCATGCACTCACCCCCGGGGGCGCACTGTCATCCTCCTTGGGGCGGATCCGTGATCATCCTCCGGACCCCTCGGACCCCCGGCGGCCCGGAGATTCCCTCAGGGTCGCCGGAGGTCGACGATCCGCTTGATCTTCCCCACCGACCGCTCCAGCGTCCCCGGGTCCACCACCTCCACCGCGACCGTCACCCCGACACTGTCCTTGACGGCCGCCCGTACCTCCACCGCCGCCTCGACCCGCCGCCGCGGCGCCGTGTCCGCGCGCGCCTCGACCCGCACGGTCAGCGCGTCCAGCCGCCCTTCGCGGGTCAGCCGCAGCTGGAAGTGGGGGGCCAGCCCCGGTGTGCGCAGCAGGACCTCCTCGATCTGCGTCGGGAAGAGGTTCACCCCCCGCAGGATCACCATGTCGTCGCTGCGGCCCGTCACCTTCTCCATCCGCCGGAACGCCCGCGCCGTCCCCGGCAGCAGCCGCGACAGGTCCCGCGTCCGGTACCGCACCACCGGCACGGCCTCCTTGGTGAGCGAGGTGAACACCAGCTCCCCCCGCTCCCCGTCCGGCAGCACCTCGCCCGTCACCGGGTCGACGACCTCCGGGTAGAAGTGGTCCTCCCAGACGTGCAGCCCGTCCTTCGTCTCCACGCACTCCTGCGCCACACCGGGCCCGATCACCTCCGACAGCCCGTATATGTCGACCGCGTCGATCGCGAACCGCTCCTCGATCTCCCGCCGCATCTCCTCCGTCCACGGCTCCGCGCCGAAGATCCCCACCTTCAGCGACGTCGAGCGCGGGTCGACGCCCTGCCGTTCGAACTCGTCCAGCAGCGTCAGCATGTACGAGGGCGTGATCATGATCACTTCCGGCCGGAAGTCGAGGATCAGCCGCACCTGGCGCGCCGTCATCCCCCCGGAGGCCGGGACCACCGTGCAGCCCAGCCGCTCCGCCCCGCCGTGCGCCCCGAGCCCGCCCGTGAACAGCCCGTACCCGTAGGCCACGTGCACCATCTGCCCCGGCCGGCCCCCGGCCGCGCGGATCGACCGGGCCACCACGTCCGCCCACGTGTCGAGGTCCCGCTCGGTGTAGCCGACCACCGTGGGCCGACCCGTCGTGCCGCTCGACGCGTGGATGCGCCGCACCCGCGACCGGTCCACCGCGAACATCCCGAAGGGGTACTCCTCCCGCAGGTCCGCCTTGGTGGTGAAGGGGAACCGGCCCAGGTCCGCCAGTGACCGGCAGTCCTCCGGCCGCACCCCCGCCGCGTCGAACGACTGCCGGTAGAAGGGCACGTTGTCGTACGCGTGCCGCAGCGTCGACCGCAGCCGCTCCAGTTGCAGCGCCGCCAGCTCCTCCCGACCCAGCCGCTCCCCGGCGTCCCACAGGTCCTCCGTCATGCACCGTCCTCCGCCCGTCCCGCACCGACCCGTCACGCGGCGACCGACCATTCGGTCGAACCGCCCCCGACCAGTTACCCCGCGGAGCCCCTCCTCGGCAAGCCCCCCGACGAACCCGGCCCGCCCCGGCTCGCCCCGCCCGGACCGGTCACCCCTGCTGCCCGGCTCGCCCCGCCCGCCTAACTCACCCCGCCCGGCCCGCCCCGGTCGCCCCTGCTGCCCGGCTCGCCCCGCCCGCCCTGCCCTCTGTCGCCCAACCTCCCCGCCCGCCCCGGTCGCCCGCCCTGCGTCGCCCCGCCACCGCCGGGGGAGCCGCCATCGCCGGGGGACCCGCTCCCCGCCGGGGCGCCGTCCAGCCGGTGGACCGGGGCGGCGCCCTCCCACCGACCGGGCAGGCGGGAAGGGGCCGCGGACTTGCGCGTGAACTTCCCCGGTCCCGCGGTCGGCTTCCGCGGTCCGCGCCCGCCGAGGGGCGCGGACCGCCCCGGCCACCGCCGAGGGGCGCGTCCCACCCGGCGCCCGCCGCGGCGGGCCCGGTCTCACCCGGCCGGGTTACCGTTGCGGCCATGGCCGCGCACGCCCCCTCGACCCGACTCGCCCTCGCCCTCGCCGTCACCGTCCGCCACGACGGCGGGGGCGGCGTCGCCGACGACCTGACCACCCCCGAGGCCCTCACCGCCTGGGTGCGGAACCACGCGGCCGACCTGCCCGCCGCGGTGCCCGGCCCCGCCGCGGACGCCGCGGCCCTCGCCGCCGTGCGCGAGGTCCGCGCGGCGGTCCGCGCCCTGTTCGCCCGCGCGGTGCCCGGCGAACCGAGCCGGGCCGACGCCGACCGCCTCATGCCCGTGCCGGACGCCCTCGACGTCCTCAACGCCGCCGCGGCCGCCGCCCCCGTCGTACCGCGGCTGACGTGGCGGCCCGACGGGGAGCCGGCCGCCCGGCACGTCCCCGCCGCGGCCCTTGCCGGCACCGACCCCGGGCGGGTCCTGGCGGCCGTCCTCGCCCACGCCGCCATCGCCTTCCTCGCCGGCCCGGACCGGCCCCTGCTGCGCGCCTGCCACGCCCCGCGCTGCGTCCGCTACTTCCTGAAGGGCCACCCCCGCCAGGAGTGGTGCACCCCCTCCTGCGGCAACCGGGCCCGCGTCGCCCGCCACCACACCCGCCACCACCCCTGACCCGCCGCCCGGCCCGCCCCGATCGGCCCCCGCCCGCCCCATCCCGATCGGCCCGCGCCCGCCCCGTCCCGACCGGCCCCCGGCCCCCGTCCGCGGCATCGCCCGAACCGGTGAACCGCCCGGCCCGGCACGCCTTCCGGGCCCGCGCCGCACCCCGCCGC
The DNA here is from genome assembly GCF_032423885.1 of Streptomyces tamarix. Taxonomy (NCBI): domain Bacteria; kingdom Bacillati; phylum Actinomycetota; class Actinomycetes; order Kitasatosporales; family Streptomycetaceae; genus Streptomyces; species Streptomyces tamarix. Next base: position 117,731 of record NZ_JAWCTQ010000017.1, read on the forward strand.
CGACCCCGCCCCACCCGCCGTGCGACGCCCCCGGCCCCGTACCATGGGCCCATGTCCTTCCTCCGCCGCCGCAGCCCCGCCACACCCGCGGGCCCGGACTTCGACGTCCTGGCCATGGACCCGGGCGACTGGCCCGGTAATCTCGGCGCCGGCCTGCTCCCCGCCCCCGACGGCACGTGCCAGGGCGTCTTCCTCCGCTACGACCTCTTCGGCGGCCGCGGCCCCGCGATGATCATCGGCAACCTGCCGGAGGGCTCCCCGGCCCGGGAGCTCGCCGAGGGGCAGGTCCCCTTCGAGGTGGCCCAGCTCCTCGCGGCGCTGGACATGGACGAGCACGTCGAGGTCGCCGAGACCGAGGACGTCCCGGTCATGCAGGGCGACAACCTCCTCATCGTGCGCCGCCTGAAGCTCACGGAGAGCCGGATCTCCTGCGTCCAGTTCGACCGCAGCGACAACGTCCTGGTGACCATCGCCAGCTGGGACCGGCCCATCACCGACGACCTGTACGCCCTCCTCAAGCCGCTCCCCGCGGAACTCTTCCAGCAGGGCTGACCCCGAGGACCGCCATGACAGCGACGGACGAGGCGAACCCGAACGCGACGGCACGCGTCGACAGCTGGATCTGGGCCGTACGCCTCACCAAGACCCGCTCCCAGGCCGCCACGGCCTGCCGCGCCGGACACGTCCGCGTCAACGGCGACCGCGCCAAGCCCGCCCAGGCCGTCAAGCCGGGCGACGAGGTGCGCGTCTTCCACGCCGGCCGCGAACGCGTCGTCGAGGTGAAGCGGGTCCTCACCAAGCGCGTCGGCGCCCCCGTCGCGGCCGAGGCGTACACGGACAAGACCCCGCCCCCGCCGCCCCGCGAGCACGTCGCCCTCGCCGGCGTCCGCGACCGGGGCGCGGGCCGCCCCACCAAGCGCGAGCGCCGCGAACTGGACCAGCTCCGCGGCGCCCGCCGCCCGTAGGCGACCGCCGCTAGGAGGCGAGCAGCGCCGCCACGCGGGCCGCCGAGGTCCCCGGACCCGTCGGCCCGCCCAGCGCGGGCACGCCCGCCGCCGGGGCCCCGGCCCGGTCCCGGAGCAGGACCTCCTCCTGGTACCGCTCGCAGTCGCGGTGCCAGGTGTGGATGCCGGCCATCCAGTTCTCCAGCTGCCGCACGTACCCGTCCAGCACGGCGCGGGTCTCCCGGTCGAGCCCCAGGTCGTCGTAGAGCACGGGGAGTTCCTCCGCGGCGACGTGCTGGAACTGCCGCATCCGGGAGTTCATCAGGTCCCCGGTGATCGCCACGGCCGTCGGATGGTCCACGTCGAAGAAGTTCTGCGTGACGAGCACGCAGTTGTGCACCTCGCCCTCGAACTCGATCTCCTTCTGGTACGAGTAGAGGTCGTTCAGCAGCGTCGCGTAGTCGATCGCCGCGTTCTCCAGCGATCGCACCGGCCCGCTGCGGTAGACCTCCGGCGGGACGCGGTTGCCGTGCCCGATCCGGCACAGGGCGATCGTCATGTCGGAGCCGAACGTGGCCCGTCGCATCTCGATGTAGTCCACGGGTTCCGGGATCCGGTTCTGCGCCTGGTTCACCAGCTCCCACAGCCAACTGTCGACCATGACCTCCACGGCCCGCCGGAACGCCGCGCGGTCCCGGTCGTTCATGGGTCCCGCCGTCCGCGGCCACAGGTCCGCCAGACCGCGTTCCAGCGCGTTCACCGGGGCGGGCATCGAGGCGGGGGAGCCGTCCAGCGGCATGAACGACCTGAGCCGGTCGTTCTGGGCCCGCGCCCCCGCCAGGTCCCGCGTCCTGCCGTACACGACCGGGTACAGGTCGTCGCCGTACGTGCCCCAGGCCAGCCAGTGCGACGCCAGGTCCAGGTCGTCGGCGCTCGCCTCCGGGTGCAGCCCCGCCGCGCACAGCGGCAGGTCGTACCCGGCGAGCTTCCGCTCGTTCCAGACGCCGGACCCCGGCCGGCCGGGCTGCTCGTCCAGCAACCCCATCTCCCGGCTCCACGCGACGCACCGCTCCCTGGCGCCCTCCAGGTGCACGTTGTGCCGGACCCGGAACGGCATCTCGATGTGCGGCAGCACCGACGGCCCGACCCGCTGGAACGGCACGTGCGAGAAGCCGCGCCACCGCGCCGCCCCCGCGCGCGGCGTCAGCCGGACCGACGCGGCCGCCATCCCGAACGCGCCACCGCCCGGAGCGGCGTTCACCGCGCCCTCGTTCATGTACCGGCTGGAGCGCAGGTGCCACTCGTGGCCGCCCGACTGCCAGTCCTGGAGCCCCTTCGCGTACGCCAGGACCGCCGCGGTCTCCCGCGCGTCCAGGCCCCGCTCCGCGCACATCGGCGCCACCTCGGTCAGCGCCGTGTGCTCGAACTGCTGGAGCCGGGAGGTCAGCAGGTCGTTGACGGCGTCCGCGGCCTCCTGCGTCGAACAGCCCAGGAACCGCTCCAGGACCAGCACGCCGTTGCTGTTCTCGCCCTCGTCCTCCACCTCGCGCTGGTACGAGAACAGGTCGTTGCGCAGGTGCACCGCGTCGGAGAAGGCGTCCCGCAGCACCCGCAACGGCCGCGCGTCGGCCACCGACTCCGGCACCTCCGCGCCCGCCGCGTACTCCACGAGCCCCGCCGACCAGGGCGCGCCGCCCACCTTGCGGCGCATCTCGATGTACTCCAGCGGGTTCGCGACGCGCCCCTCGTTGATGTTGGACAGCTCCCACAGGGACTCGTTCAGCAGGTTCTCGGTCGCCACCGCGAACCGCGCCCGCCAGGCCGGCGACATCGCGGGCACCGTCCGCGCCCACAGGTCCGCGAGGCCCGCCTCGACCGGGTTCTCCGGCTCCGGCCGCGGCGCCGACGGGTCCGCCGGCATGAACGCCGGCAGCCGGTCCAGGTGGGCCTTGCCGCCCTCCCGGTCCTGTGTGCGCTTGAAGACCTCCAGGAAGTGGTCGTCGAAGAAGAAGACCCACACGTACCAGTCCGTGACGAGGGACAGGGCGTCGGCGTCGCAGTCCGGGTGGGTGTACGCGCACAGCAGCGCGTAGTCGTGGGAGTCGAGGTCGCGCTCCTCCCAGATCCCCGATCCCTCCAGCATCCCCATGCGCCGGGCCCACGCCCTCGTGTGGACGCGCGCCGCGTCCACGTGCGGATTGAGCCGTGCGGGATACGGCACGTAGAACTCGGGGAGTGCGAACGGTTGTGCCATGCGTGTCCCATGCCTTTCGGTGGGCGTGACGATCCGCGCGGGCCCTGCCCGTGCCCCGGCGGGCACGCGTGGACCGCGCACTGGTCATATGAACGCCGAACGGGGCGTGCGGGTCACGGGCGCCCCGCGGGCAGGGCGGCCCGGCTCCACGGCCCGGCACGCGACGGCGCGCCGTGCCCCGGTGCGGACACCGGACGCACGGCGCGCCATCCCCCCGTCGTACGGTCAGCGCGTGCCGACCGCCGCGCGCACGGCCCGCCGTGCCAGCGCGCAGTCGTCGTGCAGCCGCCGCAACAGCAGCCGCTGCTCCTCCCCGGGCGAGACCGCGCCGGGCTGGACGGGGACCGAGCCCGCGGGCGGCGCCTCCCTCATCGTGCGCTGCACCGCCGTCTCGTACGTCCGGATCTCCCGCGTCAGGACGAGCATCAGGTTCACCAGGAACGCGTCGCGCGCCGCGGGCCCACCGGCCTGCGCGTGCTGGCTGATCCGCCGCCGCGCGACGGGCGCGTCCCCCAGCACGGTCCACAGCGTCGCCAGGTCGTAGCCGGGCAGGTACCAGCCGGCGTGCTCCCAGTCGACCAGGACCGGCCCGGCCGGCGAGAGCAGCATGTTCGACAGCAGGGCGTCGCCGTGGCAGAACTGCCCCATGCCGTGCCGGCCGCCGGCGTGCGCCAGCCCGTGCAGCAGCTTCTGCAGGTCGTCGCGGTCCCGGTCGGTGAACAGCCCCAGCTCGTGGTAGCGGGCGATCCGCGACGCGTAGTCCAGGGGCGCGTCGAACGTCCCGGCCGGCGGGCGCCACCTGTTCAGCTGCGTGACCGCCCCGAGGACGGCCTTGACGTCCGCCCGCGGCGGCGCCTCCGCCACGTGGCGGCTCAGCGCCGCGGCCCGGCCCGGCATCCGCTCGACGACCAGCGTCCCGTCGTCCGGGTCCGCCGCGATCAGCCGCGGCACCCGCACGGGGGGGCGGTGCCGGACGAACGCGCGGTAGGCGGCGATCTCGTGCCGGAACCGCTCGACCCACACGGGGGAGTGGTCCAGTAAACACTTCGCGACGGCGGTGGCCCGCCCCGTCGTGCCGACGAGGAGCACCGAGCGCCCGCTGCGCCGCATCACCTGCACGGGGTTGAACTCGGGGCAGATGCGCTGCACCGAGGCGACCGCCTTCCGCAGCTGGGCGCCCTGGGGCCCCGACAGGTCGATCCTCCCGCTGAGCGGACCGGTCACCGCCCCCGCCCAGCGCCTGTTCCGGCCCACCTGGGCCGGACCCGGGTACGGGCCGCTGCCGGCCGGTACCGTACGGGGCCGGGGCGGGGCGGACACGGAGGACGATGCTGTGTACATGGGGGAGGCAGATCCCTTCGTGTGCCGACGACTGCGTACGCTGCCCCGTCCCGTCTCCGGTCCGACACCCTGGGGAATGAGGGCCGTCGCCGGGACGGGGTGGCGCGTTCCTACCTGACACCCCGCCACGGGTGGCTAACCACCTTGCGCACCCTGGCGAACCCTGGCGAATAGTCGCCACCCCCATGGCGGAGGGCTACTGTCAACTCAGCCGAGAACCTGGGGGCTTGACGTGACAGGACGACCCAACACCCGCCTCTGTGACCTGTTCGGCCTCGCCGGCTGGTCGAAGGGCGAGCTCGCGCGGCTGGTCAACCGGCAGGCGGCGGCCATGGGCCACCCCCAGCTGGCCACGGACACCTCGCGGGTCCGGCGCTGGATCGACATGGGGGAGACCCCGCGCGATCCCGTGCCGAGGGTGCTGGCGGCCCTGTTCACCGAGCGACTCGGCCGTGTCGTGACCATCGAGGACCTCGGGTTCGTACGGCACGGGCGCACCGGGAGACGGCGGGACGTCAAGCACACCGACAATCCCGACGGGCTGCCGTGGGCACCCGAACGCACGGCCACGGTCCTCACCGAATTCACGGGAATGGACCTCATGCTCAACCGACGCGGCTTGGTGGGCGCGGGCGCCGTGCTCACCGCGGGCTCCGCCATCACCAGCGCCATGCACGACTGGTTCCGTACCGACACCGGGAAACCCGGTACCCACGGCCACTTTGCCGCCCGCCACGCGGACCCGGCGGGGCTGGACCGCTACGAGGCCGCCCCCATCGGGCTGCAGGAGGTCGAGGAGCTGGAGGCCTCCGTCGAGGTGTTCCGCGCCTGGGACGCCGCCAAGGGCGGCGGCCTCCAGCGCAAGGCCGTCGTCGGCCAGCTCAACGAGGTGGGCGGAATGCTCGCCTACCGCCACCCCGACCCCATCCAGCGGCGCCTGTGGGGCGTCGCGGCCAACCTCGCCGTCCTCGCCGGCTGGATGTCCCACGATGTGGGCCTGGAGCCCACGGCGCAGAAGTACTTCATCATCGCCGCGCACGCGGCCCGCGAGGGCGGCGACCGGCCCCGCGCCGGCGAGGCCCTGTCCCGCTGCGCCCGCCAGATGGTCCACCTCGGTCGGCCCGCCGAGGCGCTGGACCTGATCCAGCTCGCCAAGTTCGGCTCCGGCGACGAGATGCTGCCGCGCACCCGGGCGATGCTCCACACGATCGAGGCGTGGGCGCACGCCTCCATGGGCCGCGGCCAGGCGATGCGCCGCACCCTGGGCGAGGCGGAGGAGCTGTTCGTCTCCGACAAGGGGGACGGCCCGCTGCCGGTGTGGATGCAGACCTTCAAGTCCGAGGACCTGTACGGCATGCAGGCCCTCGCCTACCGGACGCTCGCCGAGCACGAGCCGTCCGCCGCCAAGCAGGCGCAGCACTTCGCCCAGAAGGCCCTGGAGCTGCGGATCGACGGCCGCGAGCGCTCCAAGATCTTCGATCACCTGTCCATGGCCTCGGCCTGCTTCATCGCCGACGACCCGGAGCAGGCGGACCGGTACGCCCGGCTCGCGCTGGCCGCGATGGGCGGCAACTCGTCCCAGCGGACCTGGGACCGGTTGCGGGACATGTACGAGCTCACCGGCCGGTACGCCGACCACTCCGCGATCAGGGGCCTGCGGGAGCGGATCGAGCACGCGCTGCCGAAGGACCAGGCGAAGAAGCTGGGCATCAAGGGGATCTGACCGGGGCGGGCCGAACGAAGCCCCGCCTCACACACACCACCGCGCACCGACAGACCACGCGGTCCGTTCCGACACGCGGTTCGCCCCGATACACCGTCCGTTCCGACACGCCGTCCACCCCGACACGCTGTCCGTTCCGACACGCCGTCCGCCTCCCGGCACGTGCCCGGGGAGGGGCCCTCCTACGACGGGCCGCCCACCCTGACCGCCACGACACAGGCGTCGTCGACGCGTCCCGTGCCGCCGAACTCCTCGACCACCATCCGCACACAGTCCTGCGCGTCACGCGCACGGGCGAACCCCGGCGCGAGGGCCAGCAGCCGCTCCGTGCCCGGCGCGTCCGCGCCGAGCCCGGCCTCGCCCCTGGTCAGCCCGTCCGTGTGGAGCAGCAGCAGATCACCGGGGCGCAGCCGGACCTCGGCCTGCTCGTAGGCGGCCCCCGACGCGGTCGCGCCCAGCAGGACGCCCTCCGGCCGGTCCAGTGCGTACCCCGTCCCGTCGCGGAACAGCAGCGGGGCGGGGTGTCCCGCCTGCGCCCAGTGCAGCGTCCGCGTCACCGGGTCGTAGCGGCAGCACAGGGTGCTGCCGAGGGCGGGCTGCGCGGCGGTCTCCAACAGCTGGTTGAGGTGGCCCAGCAGCGCCCCCGGCCGGATGCCGGCCACGGCGAGGCCGCGCAGGGCACCGAGCAGCATCGCCATCGACGACGTGGCGGACACGCCGTGGCCCGTGAGGTCACCGACCGTGAGCAGCGCGTTCCCGTCGGGCAGCTCCAGCACGTCGTACCAGTCGCCGCCGATCCGGCTGCTGCTGCAGGACGGCAGGTAGTGCCCGGCGACGTCCAGCGCGGCGGGACCGCTCCCGGCGAGCCGCAGCGGCCCGCGCCAGGACGGCAGGACCGCCTCCTGGAGCTCCACCGCGAGCCGGTGCTCGGTCTGCTCCCGCTCGTGCTGCCGGCGCAGCGACTCGCGGGACTCGCGGACGGCGCGCTCGCTGCGGCGCAGTTCGCTGACGTCCCGGAACACCGCCCACATGGACGCCGTGCGGCCCTCGCCGTCGAGGACCGGTTCGCCCGCCATGTGCAGGGTGCGCACGCGGCCGTCGGCCCGTACGACCCGGAACTCCCCGTCGATCGGCTTGCCGTCGACGAGACAGCCCGTCACCAGTTGGGTGAGGAGCGGCTGGTCCTCCACGAACACCAGGGACGGCAGCTCGTCCAGGGACATCGGCCCGGCCCCGGGGGAGCGGCCGACGATCCGGTACAGCTCCTCGGACCAGCTCACCTCGTCCGTCAGCAGGTTCCACTCGGCGCTGCCGACACGGGTGAGCAGGCAGCCGGTCGCCTCCTCGCCGTACGGGCGGCCGTCCCGCTCGCCCGGCCCGGAGTCCTCGTCCGCGGACCCCTCCCGCCGCGCGGCCCGCTCCGGGACGCCCTCCTTGAGCTGCCCGAGCTGCGCGCCCAGGTCGTCGAGCTGGTGCACGGCCAGGTCGCACAGGGCGCGTTGCCAGCGGGCCCGCGGGTCGGTCTCGTCGGACGCGGCGTCCCGGCGTACGGCGTCCACCTCTCCGCGCAACCGGCGGGTCTGCGAGATGAGGGCGTCCACCGGGCCGCGCTCCGGCGGCTGCTGGCTGGGACGGTCCGCGAACAGAGGGGACGGCATGGGGATCTCCGATACAGGCGCGCGGCCATGGCTTGAAAAGCAAGGACCACCCACGACTGTGACACAGGGGCGCAAGGGCCGTAAGCCGTTTGGCAACACTCGGATCGGCCATGTCGCCGGCATATGCCAAAGGCCGGAAGGGTTCCGGCCAAGGTGGCCGGAACCCTTGGGAAGCGTGTGCGAACGCGATTTTCCCGAGGTCCCGGTGAGGTCCCGGTCCCGCCGCGCCGCCGGGCCGCCCCGCACGTCGCGGCCCGGTGTCACCCGGAAGGATCACCACGCCCCGCCCCTGCGCGGAGGTGAACCGGCGCGAACCGGGTACCCGGAACGCACCGGGGGCGCATCCGCGCGCCGCCCGGTGGAGGCAGGGTCCCACGGACCGGACGACCGACGGAGGGAAGCACCCGTGACCGCACAGCCAGGCAAGAGGGTCGTCGTCACCGGGGCCACCGGGAACGTCGGCACCAGCGTCGTCACCGCCCTCGCCGACGACCCGCGCGTCGGCTCCGTCCTCGGCGTGGCGCGCCGCCGCCCCGGCTGGTCCCCGCCCCGTACCGAATGGGCGGAGGCGGACGTGGAGAAGGACGGCGACCGCGAGCTGACCGCCCTCTTCGAGGGCGCCGACGCCGTGGTCCACCTGGCCTGGGCGTTCCAGCCGACCCACGATCCGCTCGCCACCTGGCGCACCAACGTTCTGGGCGGCATGCGCGTCTTCCGCGCGGTCGCCGCGGCCCGCGTCCCCGCCCTGGTGTACGCCTCGTCGGTCGGCGCGTACTCGCCGGGGCCGAAGGACCGGCCCGTCGACGAGTCCTGGCCCACCCACGGCTGGCCGGAGGCCGCGTACTGCCGCGAGAAGGCGTACCTCGAGCGCGTCCTGGACGGTTTCGAACCCCGCAACCCCGACGTCCGCGTCGTCCGGATGCGCACGGCCTTCCTCTTCAAGGAGGCGTCCGCGAGCGAGCAGCTGCGCATCTTCGCCGGGAACCTCGTCCCCGGCCGGCTCGCCGACCCGCGCTTCGTGCCCGCCGTGCCCGACATCGAAGGACTCGTCTTCCAGGTGCTGCACACCGACGACGCCGCGGACGGCTACCGCCGCGCGGTCCTCGACGACGGCGCCCGCGGCGCGTACAACCTGGCGGCCGACCCGCCGCTGGGGCCCGACGACCTCGCCGCGCTCCTCGACGCCAAGGTCGTCCGCCTGCCGCGCCGGGCCGCCCGCGCCGCGCTCGCCGCGGCCTGGACGCTCCGCCTGGTGCCGTCCTCGCCGCAGCTGTTCGACGCGTTCCTGCGGCTGCCGCTGATGGACTGCTCCCGCGCCCGGGACGAGCTGGGGTGGAGCCCCCGGCACACGGCGAGGGAAGCCGTCGAGGCGCTCCTGCGGGGACTGCGGGAGGGCGCCGGCATGGACACGGCCCCGCTGCACCCCCGCAAGGCGGGCTGACCGCGCGGCGGGGGCGCACGCGCTCCGGGCGGACGGGCCCCGCCGGCCCCGGTTCCCGCCGGTCTCGGCCGGGGTGCCCGTGGCCGCCGGGGAAGGTCAGTCGGGCGGCTCCATGGCGGGCGCGTCCACGTCCGCCGCCCCGGTGGCGTCCCCGGCGGAGTCGGCGTCCCCCGAGTCCGTCAGGGTGAACAGTCCGCCGTCCGGGTCGCGCAGTGTCGCCTGGGCCCCCGGCTCGTGGCTGATCACCGTCCCGCCGTGCCGCAGCGCGGCCGTCATCCGCTCCTCCACGTCCGGCACCGGGAAGTGCACCTGCCAGCGCGGCCGGATCGCCGGGTCCGGGGCCTCCTCCAGCGCGCCCGACGACAGTCGTGCCACCGCCCGCCCGGCGCTGCGCAGAACGACCTCGTCGCCCTCGTACTCCACGTCGCAGTGGCCCGGCCGCCCGCACGCCCAGTCCAGGACCTCCCCGTAGAAGATCGCCGCCTCGAACGCGTCCCGCGTGTGCAGCCGCACCCACGCCGGCGCCGCCGACCGCCCCGCCCCCCACCCGGTGGGCACCTCGCCCTCCCAGATGCCGAACACCGCGCCGTCCCGGTCCGCCGCCAGCGCCCCGCGCCCCAGGGCGAACGCGACCGGCCCGACCGCCACCGTGCCGCTGCGCTCCCGGATGCGCCCCGCCGTCACGTCCGCGTTCCGCACGGCGAAGTACGGCGTCCAGGCCACGGCCACGTGGAACGCCGACGCCAGCGCGCCCACTCCGGCGATCAACCTGCCGCCGGACAGCGCGACGCTGAACTCCTCCCCGAGCCGGGCGGGCCGGAACTCCCACCCCATGACGGCCCCGTAGAAGTCGTGTGCGGCCCGCAGGTCGCGGGTCATCAGACTGACCCAGCACGGCGCCCCGTAGACCGTGCTGCTCGTTGCCGCCGCCCCCGAAGCCGTGGCAGCCGTCGGTTCTCTGGTCATGTGCCAACCATCCCGGTGTCGCCTCGCGCGTCGTCCGACCGCTGTCCCATCCTGTCACTTTTTATCCGATAGACGCTCTTTTCTCCGCTTTTGTCGCAGCGGGTCGCCCCGCGGAGTGCCGGGCCCCGGCGGAACGGCGGCGCGGAAAAACTCCTCTACGGTGTCGGATCAGTGTTTTCCCCCGAAAGGCAGTGGTGAGAATGGCCGTCGGCGCGCCCCGCGTCACCGACCCCGACGACGAGGACACGGGGCGGGGCGACGGCCCGCGCCCCGCCCGGCGGCCCGCCGTCACGGCGGGTGTCCTCGCCCTCGCGGCCCTGCCGCTCGCCCTGCTGGTGGCCGCCTCCGGCCTGGGCCGGTACGTCCGCCCCTCGGCGGACGAGTGGTGCTTCCTGCCGCTGGTCCGCGACCACGGCGTCGCCGGGATCGTCGAGCAGTTCTACGCGACCGACAACGGCCGCCTCGCCAACGGCCTCCTCGTCGGCCTCTACGCGAAGTTCCCGGTCGCCGGACACCAGTGGTACGCCCCGATCAGCGCGGTGGCCGTGCTCGGCCTGCTCTGGGCCCTCACCGCCCTGCTGCTGCGCCGCACCGGGCTGCGGGCACCGCGCGGCACGGCGCTCCTGGCCGCCGCCATGACGAGCGCCGTGTTCCTGCTCGCCACCCCGAACACGTACAAGACCTTCTACTGGCCCGCCGCCTCGGTCTCCCACACCCTCGCCCCCGTCCTGGCCGCCGGCGCCGCCCTGCCGCTGCTCGCGGCCCGCGGCCGGCGCGGCCGGGCCGCCGCCCTCGCCACCGTCCTCCTGGCCGGGGTCTTCATGGGCACGCTCTCCGAGGAGGCGTCGGTCGTCGCCCTGGTCGTGCTCGGCGCCGCCGTCGTCCTCGCGCCGCAGGTCCTCGCCGCACGCGTGCGCCGCGCCGTCCGCGTCTGGGCGCTCACGGGCGCGGCGGGCGTCGCCGTCGGCACGCTCCTGCTGGTCACGTCCCCCGGCTCGCGCAACCGCCGCGAGCGCTACGACGCCGAGACCGTCTCCATGCTCGCCCCGGACTCCCTCCTCACCTCCCTCGAGCTGTTCGTCCGCATCCTGGAGGACATCCTCACGACCTGGCAGTACGCGGGCGCCGTCGCCGCCGGTGTCCTGCTGGGCCTCCTGGCCCGCCGCCGCCCGGACGCCGGGCCCGCCGTCCTCCTGCCGTACCGCCCGCTGCGGCTGCTGTCCCTCGGCGCGCTGGTGTTCCTCGCCTCCGGCTACCTGTGCACCGTCATCACGTACCCGGTCTTCGGCACGCGGGTCCTCACCACGGAGCGCACCTGGAACGACTACCTGCTGCTGTACGTCCTGCTGCTCGTCGCCGCCGGCGCGTTCCTCGGCCGGGCGGTGCGCCGCGCCGGGCGGCCCGCCACCGTCCGGTACGCCGTCGCCGCGGGCTGCGCCGCCGTGTGCGCCCTGACCGTCGCCGGCCTCGCCGCCCCGCTGTACCAGCTCGGCGGCGACATGCGGGCCCGCGCCGAGCGCTGGGACCGCCAGGACCGGTTCCTGCGCGAGCGGGCCGCGAGCGGCGCCCGGACCGCCCCGTACACGCCGAACACGGTCAGCCGCATGCTGGAGCCGTTCGGCGGGGGCGGCAGGCACCAGTGGCCGGCGCGCTGCGTCGCCGACTACTACCACCTGGACCGCGTCACCGACGGGCGGCGCGCCCCGTAGGGTGCCCACCCGCCCCCGCCCGGGTCAGGGCCGGCCCGCCCGGGCGGGGGCGCGGTCGGCCGCGGGGCTCCCGGACGCGTCCCGCTCGGTCTCCCGCACCACGTAGTGGGGGCGCCGCTTCGACTCGTGGTAGATCCTCCCCACGTACTCGCCGATCACCCCGAGCGTCGCCAGCTGCACGCCGCTCAACCCGACGACCGCCGTGATCAGCGTCGCGTACCCCGGCGTGTCGACGCCGTTCAGCAGCGCGTTCGCCACGATCCACAGCGCGTAGGCGAACGCCGAGAGGAACAGCCACAGGCCGGTGTGCACGGCCAGCCGCAGCGGGCGGCTGTTGAACGACAGGAGCCCGTCGACGCCGTAGTTCAGCAGCCGCCTGCCACCCCACTTCGACGCGCCCGCGGCCCGCTCCACGTTCTCGTAGCGGAAGCTGACCGTGTCGAAGCCGATCCACGAGAACAGGCCCTTGGAGAACCGGTTGCTCTCCGGCAGCGACAGGACCGCCTCCACGGCGCGCCGCGACAGCAGCCTGAAGTCGCCGGCCCCGTCGGCGATCTCCACTTCCATGAACCGCCGCACCAGCCGGTAGTAGGCGCGGCTGAACGCCTTGCGGACCGCGCCCTCGCCGGCCCGGTCCCGCTGCGCCACCACCTGGTCGTAGCCGTGCAGGCGCAGCTCCAGCATCCGGGGGAGCAGCTCCGGCGGGTGCTGGAGGTCGGCGTCCATCAGCACCACCGCCGCGCCCCGGGACATCCGCATCCCGGCGAGCATCGCCGACTCCTTGCCGAAGTTCCGGCTGAACGACGTGTACCGCACCCGCGCGTCGGTGCGGGCCAGCTCCCGCAGCCGCTCCACCGTCCCGTCGCGGCTGCCGTCGTCCACGTAGCAGATCTCGAAGGCGGCTCCCGTGGGTTCCAGCGCGGCCACGACCGCCGCGTGGAAGTCGCCGATCACCTCGCTCTCGTCGAAACAGGGAACGACGACCGAGACATCCACCATTGCTGACCCACTCCATGCACGCCGATGCGGGACGCCCCTCCGGTACCCGCCGCACACGGAAGATGCCGAGGGGACCGCCGAGGTTGCCTCCACCTCGCTACCAGCGCCGCACGGCCCCGGTCCGCCCGCCACCCGGGTCGCCCGGACGGGTGCCGGGCCCGGCGGCGGCGCCCGTACGAACGGCCCCGGCCCCCCACCCGGGGGACCGGGGCCGGGGGCCGGCGCTCGCGGTGTCCGCGCGGGCGGCCGACGGGACGTCACCCGTCGGCCCGCTGATGCTGCGCACGGTGGACCCGTTCGGCCTGGCACAGCGCGAGCAGGCGTTCGGGGAGACCAGGAGCGTGACCGTCGTCCCCGAGGTGTTCGCCCTCGCACCTCTCGCCGTGCGGATCGGTGCCGCCGGTGGAACCGCGCACACCTCGTCGACCCGGCTCGGACAGGGCAGCGACAACCTCTCGCCGCGGGGATACATCC
>NZ_JAWCTQ010000018.1:0-131186 GCF_032423885.1 Streptomyces tamarix
GCGGTCGTCGCGGACAAGGCGTATTCGTCCCGGGCGATCCGCCAGTCCCTGCGACGCAGAGGCATCCGGGCGGTGATCCCGGAGCGGGCGGACCAGAAGGCCAACCGCCTGCGGCGAGGGAAGGCCGGCGGCAGGCCGCCGGCCTTCGACCGCGAGCTTTACAAGGCCCGCAACGTGGTCGAGCGCTGCTTCAACCGCCTCAAGCAGTTCCGCGCGATCGCCACCCGCTTCGACAAACTCGCCACCCGCTACAAGGCCGGAGTCCACCTCGCCTCACTCATCCTCTGGCTCCGCGAACCCAACCAAGATCCTTTGTCAGACAGGACCTAGTACGCGCACGCCATTCGTCCCACTGCACTGCCAGCAGAAAGCACTCATGTCGTGATTGAGATCCCTGTGGCTGGGAGCACCAACATGCCTTGGTGGGCGGCCTGCCTACTCGTCATATTCTCTGCCTTGACCTACTTTTGCCTTCGGGCCATTCGGCTCCTCATTCCAGACAGATCTAGCGACCGACTGAAGTGGTGGATCGCAGTCCTCGAACACTGTCGCCGCACTACTGGGGACACCGGACAGCTGCAACGATCCACTAAGAAATGCCACGGGGTGTGCCAGCGGAAGAGCGAGGACCGTAGTCGCACCGGCTGATGTGCTTGTCATCAGCTGTGCACCGCAAGGCCGTGTGATGAGGGGTCTACTCAGGTCAAAGTGTCCCTGTAGCTCTACTTCGACCTGTGAGCCGCGGGCCCGGCCCCGCGCCGGACAGCCGATGAGGGCCGCCACCCCCGGGGTGGCGGCCCTCGCCGTGCGGGCTCCCCATGAGGAGCGAGCGGAACTAGGCCGCCGGCGGCTCGGGACGCGCCAGGTGATGTGGAACCGCTGGTCCGGCGGGAGCCCGAATCTGCCCACCGGGCGGATCTCCTTGATGAGGTAGCCGAAGATCTGGTGGTGGGCCTCCTCGGAGAGCTCGTGCCAGGTCTCCGGGGTCGCGGTCATGGTCTCCCGCATCAAGGACGTGTCCGACTCGGCGCGCAGCCCCTCGACGCGGTCCCCACAGTGCGTGGTCTCGTCGGCGTGCACAGCGCTGAATCGATCGCCGGCGGAGGTCGGCGGTCAGTTCAGGAAGGTCTTGCGCCACTCCAGCGGGGACATCGTCAACGCGGCCTCCGCGAGGGCCCGTGCCGAGGCGGTCTTGAGGCTGTTCAGGGACGTGTCGATCCAGTCCTGGACGAGCGTGTTGCCCTGCGCCCGGTACTCGACCGCCTGAACCAGGCACTCCAGCTTGTCCGCGTCCTTGGCCAGGATCGCCTCCGGGGTGTCATTGGCCTCGTACTCCTCGACCACCCGCTGCACCCCCGCCCTCACCGCCGGGTGCGCGGCCGAGACCTGGTCCGCGGTGACCGCCTCGTTCGCCGCGGCGTCGATGTAGCGGCGGCCGATGTGTGGAATGTCGCCGATCCGGGTCTCCTGCGTGTCGTGGAAGAGGCACAGAAGGGCGACCTTCGCCGGGTCCACGCCCTCCATCATGGCCAGGACGGCGCCGATGATCCCCACGCGGAACGAGTGTTCGGCGACCGACTCGGGGTTGTTGTTGCCGGTGAACCACCATCCGGTCCGCTTGGCGTTCTTGAGCACTCCCATCTCGAAGATGAACCCCGCCGTGCCCCGGGCGTCGGCCGTCTCGTCTGCCATGTGGTGACCTCCGGTCTCAAGTGCGTTCGCGAAGAACGTAGTGCACGGTGGTGAGTTCGCGACGGGACCTTGCCGTGATCCTGTCGCCGTCGAGCAGGTCCTCGGTACGGGTCCTCAGGTCTGCGGCCAGCACCTGGGACGCCTGCGGAAGCCAGGGGCGGGCTGTCAGGAGCGCCCAGAGGGTGTGTGCGTAGAGATCGAGGTACCCGGGGGCGTGGTGCAGCCCGTACGTGAGCCCACGCAGCAGGGTGAGGGGATCCCAGGCGGTCAACTCGCGTTCCTGCATGAATCGGTCGTCGGACTGCGGCAGGCGCACCCCGCCTAGCCAGTACGCCCAGTAGTTAAGGTTTGCGGCCTCGGCCGTGTCGTCGCCCGCCAAGGACCGCTCGATGAAATCGAGCAGGGGTTGAGGATCACCGAGCCGGGCGAGTGCCGTCGCCGTCGAACGCGCCTGCGCCCAGTGCTCCGACCACCCCCGTCGCGTGAGGTTCCCCCGTCGCCCGTGCAGCGCGTGAGCCGTCCAGGAAACAGCGCCGGAACTGCGGTCGTACGAGGCGAGGTAGAGCGCTTGGCGGCACAACAACGCCTCACCCGGCCGCCGGGCCGCTTCTGCGGTCTCCCGAAGGTGGTCGAAGATCTGCGCCCGGTCGCTTGCACCCAGTAACGGGGCAGCGGCCGAAGGCCCTCGGCGGGAGGCGGGAACGCGTCCGGCCAGTGCGGAGGGCGTTACCCCCGTCAGGGCCCAGGCCAACATGTGGGCGGTTTCCCTGGTGTGCACCCACGTCGCCAGCGGGTGAAGATCCGCCGATTCCGGAGGGTCCAGTGCAGCGCCGATGACCTGGTCGGCGTCCATCGCCGGATCGAGCAACCCCAGCACGCCGGGCGCCGCGCCCATCGCCCCCAGCCGCCGGCGGAGTCTCAACAGTGCTGCGGCCTTCATATTGCCCAGGGGGCGTCGTCCGGACTCCCAGCCCTGCACGGTTCCCAGGTCGACGCCCAGAGCCTCAGCCATGGCCGACTGCGTTCGCGGAACACTCTCCCGCACCAGCCGTAACACGAACCCCGAAACGACTCCCGTGGCCGCACGTCCCCGCGCGGGCGGTCTCGCCGGCATACCCAGCTCCCTGCGAACGCCCCGTTCCCCACACGTACTGGCAGTCAGTCCTACCGCATCCTCGCCGACCGTACGTTCAAGACACCACGACGGACAGTACCCGTACGGGTACCGCCTGTTGACGCTTCCCATGCTGTCGCCTTCCCACCGAGGAGAAGCCGATGACCACACCCCTCACTCGTCGCACGGCGGACGACGCTGATGGCCAGCCGTACGGCAGGCCGAGCCCCGGTCTGATGGCCCGCGCCGAATCCGGCTTCGAGAAGTTTTGGGAACGAGTGGGCGCGAACGACCGCCAGGCCGACGAGGAGCCGGAGCAGTGACGGTCGCGTCCGTCTCCTTCGGGCACGAGCACCACCCGTGGACCGGTCGGGCCGTTGGAGGGTCGCGATGACGGAACGGCACCTCACGCCCGTCATGGTCGCGGCCATGTACAGCGACAGCGAGCTGGCCCTGGTACTCGCCGACGGGCAGGCCACCAGCCCGGCTGCCGACGCACTTCGTGACCGGCTGCGCCAGCACCTTCGGGATCTGGTCGGCCCGGCGGAAATCCACGCCACGCGGCTGGCGGACGGTCGGGCCCGGGACATCGTGGAGCACACCATCCGACACGCCCAGGCCCTCGCCCGAGATCCCGGAGGGGACCCTGCGATCATGCTGCGTCTCCTCGCCAAGGCGACCATGTTCCTGCTGCGGTACGCACACGAGGCGCAGCGGTCTCCATAGGAGCCCACCCCTGAGTCCCGTCCGGCTTCTGCCAACGCTGCACGGCAATGCCCCGGTGCTGGTTCAGTCCGGTTCTTGCAGGTGATCGAAGAGACCGCCGGCAGGAAAGGCATCGGTGGGCCCCCTCGGTTCCCTGAAGCCACACACAACGGCTCCACCAGCCGATCGCTCCCACAGCACGAGCCGGGGCGCGGGACTCGCCTTCGCCCGCGAAAGCGGAAGCCGAAGAACAAGAAACGTCCATGACCGCTGAGAAGGACCCCACCGGTGAGCGGCCTCACCGCCCTCGGAACTCCTTGCTGAACAAACGCCGGAAGTGCGACGGACCCTCGCTCAGCGCGCACAGGACTGTGGCGCGGACCACTCGGCGGGCCCAGCGCGGGCGGGGTCGGGACACGGGCCTGGACGGTCGCTGTCGCCATGGGCCCGTGGTGGGCATGGGGGCGCCCCGGGTCTCGTTCGGTGGGATGGACCTCCTGCCCCGTGTGGGGGAGGCAGATGACTGACGGATGACGGCCCCGGCAGGCGGTCCGCGGGACTCCGGGCGCGGCAGGCTCGGTCGTCGGGGGTCCGCACCCCGGTGTGGGCCCTGCTGTACCGCCTCCAGGGCCGGACGGTCCAAGCTCCCGGGCACGGGTAGGAGGGCCCCGGCGGGTGCGGGGCGTCGCCCGCCCGCCGGGGCGGGATGGTCAGTGGGTGGCGCGGATCAGGGTGCGGACCAGGCGGCACGTGGTGTCGGAGGGCGGGTGGATGCCGAGGTTCTCGGCGGTGGCGCGGATCGTGTCGTCGTCGGCCTTGGAGGCGGCGTACACGCCCGAGTCGAGCAGGGCTATCGCGAGGCGCATGGCCTTGAGGTGGCGGTTGTGGGACACGTACCACTCGCGCGGCCGGCCGGCCGGGAGCGGCTTCTTCCGCAGGGGCTTCCAGGGTTCGAGCGGCAGCGGCGTGACGGTGGCGACGGCCATCGGCGACCTCCTGGTGCGGGGTGCGGGGGCCCTCCCCGGACCCTCACTGACTGCTTCGATTCTACCGGGGGGCACTGACAAACGGCCCTGGCCAGACGGGGTGCGGAGCGGTTCCCGGCGGGTACGGTGGCGGCATGGAGATCTGGATCAACCCCGCCTGTTCCAAGTGCCGTGGCGCGCTGAACCTCCTCGACGAGGAGGGCGCCGAGTACACGGTCCGCCGGTACCTGGAGGACGTGCCGTCCGCCGACGAGATCCGCGACGTCCTGGGCCGGCTCGGCCTGGAGCCGTGGGACATCACCCGCGTCCAGGAGGCCGTGGCGAAGGAGCTGGGGATGGCGGACTGGCCCCGCGACGAGGCGTCCCGCGGGCGGTGGATCGAGGCGCTGGCCGCGCACCCGAAGCTCATCCAGCGGCCCATCATCACCGCCGACGACGGCACGGCGGTCGTCGGCCGGTCGGAGGAGGCCGTCCGGGACGCGCTCTCCCGGTCCTGAGCCACGCCATGCCCGCCATGCCCGCCATGTCCGCCATGCCGCCGGGGCGCCGGGGCCGGCAGGGCGGGGAGGGCTCGGTGGGCGGGGCGCGGCGGGGCTGGGGGCGCGGTACCCAGACCGCCCAGGCCCCACCGGGCCCCCAGGCCCTTGAAGCCCCGCAGGCCCCCAAGCCGCTCAGGCTCCCGTCTGGCCCTCCGCCTCTGCCAGGATCTCCGTCATCCGCAGGCCGAACCGTGCGTCGCACCCGTGCGGCACGCCCGTCCGCGCCGCGGCCAGCAGTGCGTCCACCGCCGCCGCGAACGACCCGACCGCGTCGTCCCAGCGCGGCATGGCCACCTGCCCCCGGTCGCCGTACAGCGTGATGCCCGCGTCCGCCGCCGCGACCGGGACGCTGAGCGAGAGGGCCGCCGAGCTGGCCGCGCCGCCCGCGTGCCGCAGCGCCAGTTGCCGGGTGTCGTCCGGGCCCGCCGCGGCCACCACCTGCGTCACGTCGCCCAGCACCGGCAGCAGCACCGACAGGACGTGCGGGCCCACGTCCCACAGGGCGCCCTTCTCCCGCCGCCACGGCGACGCGGCGTACGCGCTGGTCGAACCGGGCGAGAACAGCGCGCCCAGCCAGTGGGCCCGCGCCAGGTACCAGCCGCCCGCCGCCGCCTGCTCCTCGATCCACGGCGCGGTGCCCGCCGCGAACCGCAGCGTGCAGAACACCACGGACGCCACCCCGGACTTCTCCGCCGCCAGCGCCACCTCCCGCGCGCCCGCCACGCTCGTCGCGACCGGCTTGTCCAGCAGCAGGTGGCACCCGGCCGCCGCGGCCCGCACGGCGAACGGCGCCTGCACGTCGGGCGGCAGCGCGACCGCCACGGCGTCGCTCGCCGCGAACAGGGCGTCGACGTCCTCGTACGCGCGCGTGCCGAACTCCGCGGCGAGCCCGGCGGCGGCGTCCGGGCGTCTCCCCCACACGCCGCTGAAGTCGACGCCCGGGTGCGCCGCCAGCGCGGGGGCGTGCGTGCGGGTGGCCCAGGGGCCCGTGCCGAGGAGTCCGATGCGTGTCGCCTTCGTCATGTCCGCAAGTCTGCCCGCTGCTCGAAAACCATGCCGGGCCGGGCCGCGTCCGGTGCTACGTTTCTCGGGCCGGCCGCGGGACTCCGGCGTGACTTCCGGGACCTGCTCTGTAAAGCAACGCTTTCGCTGTTCACGCCCCCATTCCCCGGCCGGCGCACCACCACGCCGCACCGAGACCGACCGGCCGGCCGGCCGACCGGGGGGACCATGGCCGAGACCTTCTCCGACCTCGTCGCCGCCGAGGACGTGCTCCTCTTCGTCAACGCCGCCGTCACCGCGACCGGGCAGCGCGAGTTCCGGTCGTCGGCGGACGAGCAGCGGCTGTCGCTCGACTTCCTCCACGCGTACGTGCGCGTCAACTACCGCCCCCTGTACGCCGCGTCGCTCGCCCTCGACATCAACGACCACAACGCCGCCCTCGTCGTCGAGCGGCTGCTGCGCCACGCGGACGAGGCCGGTCCGCAGGAGAAGCGGCTGGAGGGGCGGCTCATCGCGGCCCGGCTCGCCACGCTGCCCCCGCAGCGTGTGTACCGGCTGTTCGGCGCCCTGCGCGCCGCCCGGGTCAACAACCGGCGTACGCGGGCGCTGATGCGCGACTGGCTGGCGGCCCGCCCCGACCCCGCGCACGACGCGGTGAAGTACCGGGCCGGGCTGAAGCGCGCCGCCCGGCACTCGCACCTGCTCCCCGGCGGCGCGGAGCTGGGCGACTTCCTGTTCGCGCCGCGCCGCCGCGCCCGCTACGAGGACCCGCGCCTCGACGCGTACCGCCGGGCCCGCCACGAGCAGGCCGCGCTGTACGCGCTGCCGTTCACGGTCGCCGAGGGGTTCGCCGCCCGGCACGGCGTACCGCGCGCGGTGTTCCTGGAGCGGATGGCGCCCCGCATGACCCGCCTGGAGCGGCTGCGCGCACAGGGCCGGGCGGGGGCGCCCGGGGCCGACCTGGCGGCGATGCCGCTGACCCGGCTCGCGCTGTACGCGCTGTCGCTCGGGTTCGGGGAGCGGGCGGCGCGGCGGGCGGAGCTGACGGGCGCGCTGCGGGCGGCGGCGCGCCGGGCGGCGGGCCCGTACGCGGGGACGTGGGGGCGGGTCGCGGCGGTGCTGGACGACAGCTACTCGTCGTACGGGTCGGGCGTGAAGCGGCGCCGGCCCCTGGCGGTGGCGCTGGGCTGCCACTTCCTGCTGGAGGCGCTGGCCCGGCCGGGCGGGTACGCGCCGCTGTGGACGTCGGGCTCCACGGACCCGCTGATGGCGCGGCCCTGGGGGCCGACGCCGCTCGGCGCCCGGATCCTGGACGCGCTGGAGACCGACCCGGAGCGGCTGCTGATCGTGTCGGACGGCTGGGACAACGCGCCGCCCGGCCTCGCCGGCGAGGTGCTGCGCGTGTGGCGGACCCGGCTGGACCCGGAGCGGCGGACGAGCGTGGTGCACCTGAATCCGGTGTACGACGCGGACGGCTTCGACGTGCGGCGGCTGGCGCCCTGCGTGCCGACCGCCGGGGTGCGGGACGCGGAGGACCTGCCGTCGCTGGTGGAGATCGCCCGGTTCGCGGAGGGGCGCACGGGGCTCGCCGAGCTGCGGGCGTACCTGGACCGCCGTGTCGCGCTCTTCCTGGGGGACGCGTGACCCGGATCGACCTGGCCGGGCTGGCGGCCGGGCCCGCGCAGGTGTGGGGCGGCGTCCGGCTGGTGCCGCTGCTGCGGGAGCGGCCGATCGAGGGGCTGCGGCTGCACGAGGAGCTGTACGGCGACGCGTACGGGCGGGTCGCGCTCGGCCCGCGGCACACGTACACGTCGTACATCCCGCACGGCTTCGTCGCCGACTGGTCCCCCGGCGGGAGCGGGAACGGCGGCGGGGGCGGGGGCGACCGGCGGCGGGGCGCGGCGTACGGGACGGGGCTGGGCGTCGCCGCGCCGGTGTGCGTGCCCGTGCGGACGCACCACCGGCTGGCCAAGCGGGTCCGGGACGGCGGCGGGGGGCGGCTGCGGTTCCTGCCGCTGCACCTGGCGCTGGAGGGGTACCTGGCGCTGCACTTCGGCGGGCCGTCCGTCGTGTGGGACGAGTGGTCCCGGCAGGCGGTGCGCCGGGGGCTGTCGCCGCGGGAGGAGGACGCGTACGCGGGGCGGTCGGTGCGGGGGCTCGCCGAGGCGCTGCGGGTCTTCGAGATCCACCCGGGGCAGTGCGGCGTGATGGTGTACGCGGCGGACGCGCTCGCCGCGGCGTTCGTCGTGCCGCACCCGGACGACTACCGGGCCCTGCACCCGTCGCTGGTGCGGGACCTGTACGGCGAGCTGGTGCACCAGTACGCGCTGTACGGGCGGCCGGTGCCCGAGTTCGCCGCGCGGATCGACGACGCCGCGGGCCGGGTCCGGACCCTCGCGGACCTGCGGGCCGCGGCGCGCGCCGAGGAGCGCGCGTGGCGGGCGGCGCACGACGGGCTGATGGCGCGCGACCTGCTGGAGACGTCGTACGCGTGGGAGCGGGTGCGCGGGGCGGGGCCGTTCACGCTGTACCGCTTCCTGCCGCCGTTCCGGGCCGGCCGGGGCGGTCAGCACATCGGTGAGGTGATCACGGACCGGAAGGGGCGGACGGCGTACCTGAAGACGTTCCGGCTGTCGGAGAACCAGGTCCGGCGCGGTTACGTGCTGCGGCGGCTGGCGGACTGCGACTGGGACCCGGCCCGTACGGCGGAGGCGCTCGGGACGGGGTACGAGGAGCTGGTCGCCCGGGTCCGGCGCGCGGGTTTCGGGGCGCTGCTCGACGCGCACGGGGTCGCACAGCGCGCGCGTGCCCTGCGGGAAGGCTGAGTAACACGGGGTTCACACACGGGCAATGGCCGGGAAATCCCCCGTTGCCAAGCTGCGCGGCATACCGCTGCACCCGCAAAAGGATGAGGCCCCGTGACCATCAAGGCTGAGTACATCTGGATCGACGGCACCGAGCCGACCGCCAAGCTGCGCTCGAAGACGAGGATACTGACGGCCGCCGTCGCGGACGTCGCCGAGCTGCCGATCTGGGGCTTCGACGGGTCCAGCACCAACCAGGCCGAGGGCCACTCCTCCGACTGCGTGCTGAAGCCGGTCTACTCCTGCCCGGACCCGATCCGCGGCGGTGAGCACGTCCTGGTGCTGTGCGAGGTCCTGAACACGGACATGACGCCGCACTCCACGAACACCCGGGCGCAGCTGGCCGAGGTCGCGGAGAAGTACGCCGCCCAGGAGCCGATCTTCGGCATCGAGCAGGAGTACACCTTCTTCAAGGGCCACCGCCCGCTCGGCTTCCCCGAGGGCGGCTTCCCCGCCCCGCAGGGCGGCTACTACTGCGGTGTCGGCGCGGACGAGATCCACGGCCGCGACATCGTCGAGGCGCACCTCGACCACTGCCTCGCCGCGGGCCTGGGCATCTCCGGCATCAACGCCGAGGTCATGCCGGGGCAGTGGGAGTTCCAGGTCGGCCCGCTCGACCCGGTCACCGTCGCCGACCAGCTGTGGATCGCCCGCTGGCTGCTCTACCGCACGGCCGAGGACTTCGAGGTCTCCGCGACGCTGCACCCGAAGCCGGTGAAGGGCGACTGGAACGGCGCGGGCGCGCACACCAACTTCTCCACGAAGGCGATGCGCGAGGGCTACGACGCGATCATCACCGCGTGCGAGGCGCTCGGTGAGGGCTCCAAGCCGCTCGACCACGTCAAGAACTACGGCGCGGGCGTCGACGAGCGCCTGACCGGCCTGCACGAGACCGCCCCGTGGGACCAGTACAGCTACGGCGTCTCCGACCGCGGCGCGTCGGTCCGCATCCCCTGGCAGGTCGAGAAGGACGGCAAGGGCTACATCGAGGACCGCCGCCCGAACGCCAACGTCGACCCGTACGTGGTGACCCGTCTGCTGGTGGACACCTGCTGCGAGGCGCTGGAGAAGGCCGGCCAGGTCTGATCCCGCCCGTACGCGACGAGGGGGTGCCCCCGGCCGGAGCCGTCCGGCCGGGGGCACCCTCCGTGCTGGTACGGGGGCACGCCGTACGGGGGTGAGCGGCGCGGCGGCGGGAGACGGCCGCCGGGGCGGGGCGAACGCCGTGCGGGCGAGGTGGGGGAAGACCCTCCCGCCGCGCGGGCCGGGCGCCGCGGACGGCCGCGGCCCCGAGGCGCGCCAGGAGCGTGCCGTCCGGGGGCGGTGGGGCGGGCGCCTCGTCGTGGCCGAAACGGCCCGGACGGGCCGCGTGGCCGCGGTGACCCCGAGCCGCCGGGACCATCGGGTGTGGGGCCGCCCGCACGGCGACCGGCCCGGTTCCGATCACCGGGGCGCCCCGTCGGCGGCCCGCCGCCGCCCGGGCGAGTGCCCAGGTCAGGGCGAAAGCACCCGGCAGCGAGCGCACCGGCACGGGGTGGGCGGCCTGGAGGGCGTGCCCGGTCCGCGTACAGCACCGCGCACACCGCGGCGAACAGCGCGGCGTGCAGGGCGCGCACCGGCGAGCGGGACGCGGTCGTGGCCGGAATCTGCCTCCACCCGGGGGAGGTTCCGCTTCCGGCTGTTCCTCCGGTAGCGGAAGCGGTGGGCGGGGCGGGGGCACCGGGGCAGAGTCGGGGACATGAGGCTTTTGATCCTGGGTGGTACGGAGTTCGTGGGGCGGGCCGTGGCCGAGGCCGCGCTCGCCCGTGGCTGGGAGGTGACGGTGTTCCACCGGGGGCGGCACGAGCCGCCTCCCGGCGCGGCGGTGCTGCGCGGCGACCGGTCGGTGCCGGACGGGGCGGGTCTGTCCGCGCTGCGCGGGGGCACGTGGGACGCGGTCGTCGACACGTGGTCGGGCGCGCCCTTCGCGGTGCGGGACGCGGCCCGGCTGCTGGCGGGGCGGGCGGGGCGGTACCTGTACGTGTCGAGCTGCTCCGTGTACGAGTGGCCGATGGTGGCCGAGTTGCGCGAGGACAAGCCGGTCGTGGAGGCGTCGCCGGACGACGGGGACGACGTGCCGTACGCGCGCGCCAAGCGGGGCGGGGAGCTGGCGGCCGTCGGGGCGTTCGGCCCCGAGCGGACGCTGCTGGCGCGGGCGGGGCTGATCCTGGGCCCGTGGGAGAACGTGGGCCGGCTGCCGTGGTGGCTGAACCGGATCGCGCGCGGCGGCCCGGTCCTCGCGCCGGGGCCGCGCGACCTGCCGCTGCAGTACATCGACGCGCGGGACCTCGCCGGGTGGCTGCTGGACGCCGCCGAGGGCGGGCTGGCCGGCCCGTACGACCTGGTGAGCCGGCCGGGGCACACGACGATGGGCGGACTGCTGGAGGCCTGCGTCCGGGCGACCGGGTCGGACGCCGAACTGCGCTGGACGCCGCCCGACCGGATCCTCGCCGCGGGCGTCGAGCCCTGGACGGGGCTGCCCGTGTGGGTCCCGCCGGGCGAGGCGCACGACGCGATGCACGGCGCCGACGTGAGCAAGGCGCTCGCCTCCGGCCTGCGGTGCCGCCCCGTCGAGGAGACCGTCGCCGACACGTGGGCGTGGCTGCGCGGCCTCGGCGGCGAGGCGCCGCGGCGGCCGGACCGGGACCCGGTGGGGATCGATCCCGAGCTGGAGGCGAAGGTCCTCGGGCTGTAGGGGCGGGCCGGGGGCCTGGTCCCGGGCCGGGTCCTGAGCCGGGCCGGGCGCCGGGTCCCGGGCCGGGCGCCGGTTCCTGGTCCGGGCCGGGGTTCCTGGTCGGGGGTTCCGGACCGGGGTGGTGCCAGGTACACCCCGGGTCGGGTGCCCGGCCCCGTGACCCGCCCCCGCCCCGACCGGGAGACTGGGGCTGCGGCGCGACACGGGGCGCGCCGCGGGCACGGGCGCGGGAGGCGACGGTGGCGAGGACGACGGTGGCGGGGACGAGGACGACGGGGACGGCCGGGGCGGGGAACGCGGGTGCGGCGTACGGCGGCGGGGGCGGCGCCCCGGCCGGCCGGGCGCGGGCGGCCCTGCTCGCCGCGGTACGGGGGTTCGCGGTGGCGCTGGTCGCGCTGCCCGCGTCGGTCGCCCTCCTCGTGTGCACCCTGGTGTCGGTGGCCCTGATCCCGCTGGGCGTCGGCGTGCTGACGACCCCGCTGGTACTGGCGCTGGTGCGCTCCCACGCCCGGGCCCGGCGGGCGCTGGCGGCCCGTTGGGCGGGGGTGCGGATCCCGGAGGCGTACCGTCCGCCGCCGGCCGACGCGCGGGGCGGGCTCGTCGGATGGGCGGAGCGCTGCGCGCACCTGCTGAAGGACCCGGCGACCTGGCGGGACGTGCTGTGGCTGGTCACGGACCTGTCCGCCGGGTTCGTCACCGCGCTCGCCCCCGCGCTCGTCCTCGCCTACGGCGTGGAGGGCCTGGTGCTGGCGGCGGGCCTGTGGCGGGCGTTCGACGCGGGCGCCGACCCGTACTGGTACGCCTTCGTGCCCGTGGGCGGTCCGGGCACGGCGGTGGCGGCGGGCGGGCTCGGGCTGGTCGTCCTCGCCGCGGGGCTGCGCTTCGGCCCGGCGCTGCTGCGGGGCCACTTCGCGCTGACGGGGGCGCTGCTGGGTCGGCCGCCGGAGGCGGAGCTGCACGAGCGGATCGACCGGCTCACCGAGACCCGGCACGACGCCGTCGACGCCTCGGCCGCCGAGCTGCGCCGCATCGAGCGGGACCTGCACGACGGGGCGCAGGCGCGGCTGGTCGCCATGGGCATGGACCTCGGCACGATCGAGGCGCTCGTCGAGAAGGACCCGGTGCGGGCGAAGGCACTGCTGGCGAAGGCCCGGCAGGACTCGGCCGCCGCCCTGGCCGAACTGCGCGACCTGGTGCGGGGCATCCACCCGCCCGTCCTCGCCGAGCGGGGCCTGGGCGACGCCGTCCGGGCCCTCGCGCTGCGGCTGCCGCTCCCCGCCGAGGTGGAGGTGGACCTGCCGGGCCGGGCGGAACCGCCGGTGGAGTCCGCCGCGTACTTCGCGGTGAGCGAGATCCTCACCAACGTGATCAAGCACGCGCGGGCGGACCGCGTGTGGATCGACGTCCGGTACACCGGCGTCATGCTGAGCGTCACCGTCACCGACGACGGGATCGGCGGCGCCGGGGCGGGGGCGGCCGGGGGCGGCTCCGGGCTGAGCGGGATCGAGCGGCGGCTCGGTACCTTCGACGGCATCCTGGCCGTCAGCAGCCCCGCCGGCGGCCCGACCGTGGTGACGATGGAGATCCCGTGCGTGTTGTCCTAGCGGAAGACCTGTTCCTGCTGCGGGACGGGCTGGTACGGCTGCTGGAGGCGTACGGCTGCGAGATGCTCGCCGCCGTCGGGACCGGCCCCGAACTGTCCCGGGCCCTCGCGGAGCTGGAGCCGGACGTCGCGGTCGTCGACGTCCGGCTCCCGCCGTCGCACACCGACGAGGGCCTGCAGTGCGCCCTCGCCGCCCGCCGGACCCGGCCGGGGCTGCCGGTGCTGGTGCTGTCGCAGCACGTCGAGCAGTTGTACGCGCGGGAGCTGCTGGCGGACGGCGACGGGGGCGTCGGGTACCTGCTGAAGGACCGGGTGTTCGACGCGGACGGGTTCGTCGACGCGGTGCGGCGGGTGGCGGCCGGTGGTACGGCGATGGACCCGCAGGTCATCTCGCAGCTCCTGGACCGGGGCCGGGCGCGGGACGAGCCGCTGGGCCGGCTCACGCCGCGCGAGCTGGAGGTGCTGGAGCTGATGGCGCAGGGCAGGTCCAACACGGCCATCGCCGCGCAGCTCCGCGTCACCGAGCGGGCCGTCGCGAAGCACACCTCGAACATCTTCGCCAAGCTGGACCTGAAGGTGTCCGACGACGACAACCGCCGGGTCCTCGCCGTGCTGGCGTACCTCGACCGGACCTGAGCCCCGCGCGCGCCCCCTCCGCACTGATCCGCACGAATCCGTACGGATCCGCACGGAACGGCCCGCCCCCCGCGGGCGGGGCCCGGCCGCACGGGTTCGCCCCGTACGCGTCCGCCGCGGTGCCGTTCCGCGTCCTCGCTCCGGGGGCGGGACCCGGCTAGCCTGCGACGGTGCCCGAACCTTCCAGAATGTCCCGCCGTGCCCTGATCGGGGCGGCCGGAGCGACCGCCGCGCTCACCGGGCGCGCCCCCGCGGCCGTGGCCGCGGTCCCCGCGCCGCCGCACCCCGACCCCGTCGCCGCCGCGCGCGCCGCCCTGCACCGCCTCCTGCCCGCCCACGCCGACCGGTTCGACCTCGTGCGGCTGCCCCCGGGCCCCGAGCGGTTCCGCGTCACCGGCGCGCGGGGGCGCGTCCGGGTCGCGGGGACCGGCCCCGTCGCGCTGCTCACCGGCGTCCACTGGTACCTGAAGTACGTGTGCCGGGCGCACGTCTCCTGGTGCGGCAGCCGGCCCGACCTGCCCCGCACCCTGCCCGCGCCGCCCGCGCCGCTCGCCCACCGCGCCACCGTCCCGCACCGGTTCGTCCTCAACGACACCCACGACGGCTACACCGCCCCGTACGCGGACTGGTCGCACTGGGAGCGGCTGATCGACGTGCTGGCCCTGCACGGCTGCAACGAGGTGCTGGTCACCGCCGGCACGGAGGCCGTGTACCACCGGCTGCTCCTGGAGTTCGGCCACACCGACGCCGAGGCGCGCGCCTGGCTCCCGGCGCCCTCGCACCAGCCGTGGTGGCTGTTGCAGAACATGAGCGGGTACGGCGGGCCGCCCGCCCCGGACCTCCTCGCCCGCCGGGCGGCGCTCGGCCGCCGCGTCGCGGACCGGCTGCGGGAGCTGGGCATGTCCCCGGTCCTGCCCGGCTACTTCGGCACCGTCCCGGACGGCTTCGCCGACCGCGTCCCGGGCGCCCGCACGATCCCGCAGGGCACCTGGGCCGGGCTGCCCCGCCCCGGCTGGCTGGACCCGCGCACCGGCGCGTTCCGCCGGGTCGCCGCCGCCTACTACCGCCACCAGCGGGAGCTGTTCGGGGAGGTCCGGCACGTCAAGATGGACCTGCTCCACGAGGGCGGCGACCCCGGCGACGTGCCCGTCCCGGACGCCGCCCGCGCCGTCGAGGCGGCCCTGCGCACGGCCCTCCCCCGGGCGACCTGGGTGCTCCTCGGCTGGCAGGCGAACCCCCGCCGCGAACTGCTCGACGCGCTCGACCGGTCACGGCTCCTCGTCGTCGACGGGCTGTCCGACCTGGAGGCGGTCACCGACCGGGAGCGCGACTGGGGCGGCGCGCCCTACGCGTTCGGCACGATCCCCAACTTCGGCGGTCGCACCACGCTCGGCGCCGCGACGCACCGGTGGGCCGAGCGGTTCACCGCGTGGCGCGACCGGCCCGGCTCGGCGCTCGTCGGCACCGCGTACATGCCGGAGGCCGCCGGGCGGGACCCGGCCGCCTTCGAGCTGTTCTCCGAACTGGCCTGGCGGGAGCGGCCTGTGGACCGCGCGCGGTGGTTCGCGGACTACGCCGACCTGCGCTACGGCGGCCCGGACGCCGCGGCCCGCGCCGCGTTCGCCCGCCTGAGCACCACGGCGTACCGGCTCACCAGCGACGACGGACGGCCGCACGACTCGGTGTTCGCCGCCCGGCCGTCCCTGTCGGCGCGCTCCGGGGCGCACCACGCGACCCGCTCCCCCGCCTACGACCCGGCGGCCTTCGACGGGGCGCTCACCGCGCTGCTCGGCGTGCGGGAGGAACTGCGCCGCTCCGACGCGTACCGCCACGACCTGACGGACGTGACCCGGCAGGCGCTCGCCAACCGGTCCCGGCAGTTGATCGGGGAACTGGACGCGGCGTACGCGGCGGAGGACCGGGCGGCGCTGCGGACGCTGGCCGGACTGTGGCTGCGGCTGATGCGGCTGGCCGACGAGGTGGCGGGCGCCCACCGGGCGTTCCTGCTGGGCCCCTGGCTGGCAAACGCCCGGCGCGAGCGCCTGGAGCACACGGCGCGGGCCCTCGTCACGTCGTGGGCGAACCGGGCGGCGGCGGACGGCGGACGGCTCGCGGGCTACGCCAACCGGGACTGGTCGGGGCTGATCGCGGACGTGTACCTGCCGCGCTGGCGGGCGTACCTGGAGGAGCTCCAGGACGCGCTCGCCGAGGGCCGCGAGCCCCGGCCGGCCGACTGGTACGCCGCCGAGGAGACCTGGAGCCGGGGCACGGAGCCGTATCCGCTGCGGCCGTCGGGCGACCCGTACCGCACCGCCCTGCGCGTGCGCGACGTGCTCGCCCGCGCCCCCCACCAGGGGGCCGTCACCGTCACCTGCGACCCGCCGGCGCTCGCGCCGGGCGGCACCGCCGAGGTGACCGTGACGTTCCGCAACACCAGCGGCCTGGGCGGCACCGGCCCCGTCGACCTGGTCCTCGACGGCCCGGCGCCCGGCGGGCTGCCGCCGCACCGCACCGGCCCCGTCCCCGCCGCCGGGTCCGCCGCGGCGTCCTGGCGGGTCACCGCGCCCGCCCGGCCGCTCACCGACCCGGTCGAGCCGCTGCCCTACACGGTGCGCGCGACGTACGGCACCGGGGGCGGGCCGCCGGTGACGGCGGTGCGGCGGGGCGAGCTGTACGTGGCGGGGCCGCTCGGCGACACGTGGCGCACCCACACGTCGAACGACGCGGTGTTCGGGCGGCTGGGCGGGCGGTTCGCGGTCAACGGCGGGGGCCGGGACCTGTGGCGGCGCGTCGCGGAGTTCGGCGTGTCCTACCGGGAGGGCGCCCTCGCGGAGGGCGGGGTGCTGGAGGCGCGGGTGGAGGCGCAGACGGCGACGGGGCCGTGGGCGCGCGCCGGGATCGCCGTGCGCGACGCGCTGGGCGTGCCGGGGGCGCCCGGGTTCCTGTACCTGGCGGTGACGCCGGCGCGGGGCGCGGTGCTGGCGTGGGACGCCGACGGCGACGGCGCCCTCGACGCGTACCGGCAGCTCCCGGGGGTGGCGGCGCCGGCGCTGCTGCGGTTGTCGCGGTCGTCGGGCGTCTTCACCGGGACGTGTTCGGCGGACGGCGGCACGACGTGGCGCACCGTCGCCGCGGTGCCGGCCGCCGGGGTGCGGGCGGCGCCCGTCCAGGACGCCGGGGTGTTCATGACGGCCGCGCACGGCGGGAGCGGGGCGCGCGGCACGGCGGTGTTCGGCGGGCTCGCGGGGTGGGGGGGCGTGAGGGGGCGAGGTGACCAACCCCACCGTCGCTCGTTGCGTTGGGCGTGAGCACCCAGGAAGCCCAGCACACCCGAAAGGCCGCGGAGCCGGGCGTCGCGGCCTGCGCCGTCGCTCCCGTCGACGTGGAGCAGGCCGAGGCGGCGCTCGTCGAGCACTACCCGCGGCTGGTCCGCATCGCCTATCTGGTGCTGCCGCCGTCCCTCGGCCGCAACCGGCGCGTCCTCACCGCGCACGCGCTGGTCCAGCGGTCGCTGCCCCGGCGCCGCACGGCGGTGGGCGACGAGGCGGCGATGCCGGTGCAGCGGCGGCGCCCGGAGGACGTCGTGGACCCGGGGTACGCGTACGTGCGCGGGCGGGTGCTGCGGCAGGCCCTGGAGGCCGGACTGCCGCTCTGGCGCCGGGCGTGGCCGAAGCGGGCGCAGTTGCCGCCGCTGCTGCCGATGGTGTGGGGGCTGCGGTTGTTCCCCCGGTCGGGCGGTGCCGACGAGCTGGCGCTGGACCAGCGGATGGCGGCCCTGTCGGGTGCCGGCCGGGCCGCGTACGTGCTGCGCTGCCTGGAGCGGCAGGGCGACGCGGAGGTGCGGCGGATGCTGGCCGCGGCGGGGGTCGCGGACCCGAGGGCCGC
Source organism: Streptomyces tamarix (assembly GCF_032423885.1). Lineage (NCBI taxonomy): Bacteria > Bacillati > Actinomycetota > Actinomycetes > Kitasatosporales > Streptomycetaceae > Streptomyces > Streptomyces tamarix. The sequence goes on from NZ_JAWCTQ010000018.1 coordinate 17,761, forward strand.
CCTGGCGGAGGCGGACCGGGTCGGGGCGGCGGGCGGGGCGGACGGCGGGGCGCTGCTGGAGTCGCCGGAGTTCGACCCGTGCACGCTCCAGGCGCGGCCCACGGACCTGATGCGGCGGCGGCAGCACGCGAAGGCGGCGCTCGCGGCGGGCACGGCGGCCGTCGTGTGCGGGGCACTGCTGGGGCTGCCGGGCGAGGGCTGGGGGCGGGACGGCGCGGCGGCGCCGCCGTACGCGCGCAACCCGGTGTCGGAGGCGGCGTTGGACCCGGCGAAGCTGCGGCGGATCGCGCCGGCCGCGTGGCAGCGCTCGTCCCGCACGGACTTCTCGGTGTGGCCGGCGCGGGGCGGGCTGACCGGCGACGAGGCGTTGCTGCGGCGGGCGCTCGCGGTGTGGGCGCGGCCCGGTTCGCGGGTGCGGGCGTCGGCGACGCCGGGCACGCTGCCGGGTCCGCCGATGGGCCCGCCGCAGCTCCTGTTCGCGGACGAGGTGGACGGCGCGCGGGTGGTGCTGTTCCACGACGGGCTGCGCGCGGTGCGGTACGCGGAGCCGACGGACGGCACGGAGGTGGCGGCGCTGGACTTCGCCCGTACGGACGGGGCGGACACGGCCGCGTCGGCGGCCCTGGTGGTGGGGCGCACCCACGCCAACGTGCGGTACCTGACGGCGCCGTGGGTGCGGGGCGTGGCCGTGCGGGACCTGCTGGTGCCGGACGGGGGCACGCGGCCGCTGGAGCGGGACGCGACCGGGGTGACCGCGCCGATGCAGAGCCCGGCCGCGACGCGGGACTGCCGGTCGTGGGACGTGCTGGAGGTGCGGGACGGGGTGGCGACGCGGGTCCTGACGGACCTGGGCGAGCTGACTCCGGCGCGGCTCACGTCGGGTCCGCCGGCGAAGCCCGTGGACGTGACGGACCGGGGCGCGCTGCGGGAGTGGGCACGTACGGCGTGTCTGCTGCCGGTGATGCGGGCGCGGGGCGTGCGGTCGGTGAACTCGTGGCGGTTCGCCGAGCAGGACCTGCCCGGTTCGGGCACCGGGACGGCGGCGTGGCTGTGTACGCGCGCGGAGACGTGGCGGGGGCCGGGCAGCAGGGTGCTGGCGCAGTTCCAGGCGCCCGCGCCGGACGCCGGGCCGGGCGAGCCGCTCGCGGCCGGGGCGCTCGCGGCGAAGGCGGAGGACTCCCCGGCCTGCGGCACGCGCGAACCACACGTACTGGCCGGGGTGTTGTGGAAGGGCCCGGGCGGCCGGTGGTACGTCCTGGCGGCGGGCAGCCCGCGGGTGGCGTCGCTGGCCACGTCCGGCGGCGTCGAGGGCGGCGCCGAGGGGCGGCTGCTGGCGGTCGAGGCGGAGCCGGGCGCGCGGGCGGAGCTGACCGGGAGGCTGGAGGACGGGACCCGGATCGGCACCCTGCGCTGAACGGCCCCGGCGGTTCCGCCGGGTGGCTAGGGCAGCAGGAGCCAGTCGGCGGCGAGGGCGGCGAGGAGGCCCGTACCGAGGAGCCAGGTGCCCAGGCGGGTGCGGCCGTGGCGGCTGAGCTCGATCACCACTCCGCACAGGATCATCGCCAGCCCGTACACGCCGACGACGAGGACCGACGTCCGGCTCGCCAGGCGCAGCGCGAGGACGGCGGCGAGGGTGACCAGCAGGACCGTCGCGACGACGATCCGCAGCCGGCGCGCCTGGCGCGGGGTGAGGCCGTCGTGGGACTGCTCGGGCGCGTCGTCCCCGGCGGGCTCCGGCGCCGCCGCCTCCGGGAGGTCCGGGGTGCCCGGGGTGTCCGGGGCGTCCGCCGTACCGGGGGGGTCCTGGTCCGCTGTGGTCATGTCCCGGAGCGTAACGGACCGCGTGTCCACCGCTGTTCGAAGGGCGCCGTTAGGCTGTTCGCATGACGACCGGGGTGCGCCGACGGATGGGCGTCGAGGAGCGCAGGCAGCAGTTGATCGACGTGGCGCTGGAGTTGTTCGGCCACCGCTCCCCCGAAGAGGTGTCCATCGACGAGATCGCCGCCGCGGCGGGCATCTCCCGGCCGCTCGTCTACCACTACTTCCCCGGCAAGCAGAGCCTGTACGAGGCGGCGCTGCGGCAGGCGGCGGACGAGTTGGCGAGCCGGTTCGTGGAGCCGCGCGAAGGACCGTTCGGTGCGCGGCTGCTGCGGGTGACGGGTCGGTTCTTCGACTTCGTCGAGGAGCACGGGCCGGGTTTCGCTGCGCTGATGCGCGGCGGCCCCACGCGCCCCACCGGTACGGGCCGTTCCACCGGTACGGCCCGCCCGGCCGGTGCGGCGCCGACCGCGCACGCGGTGATCGACGGGGTGCGGCAGGCCGCGTACGACCACGTCGTAGCGCACCTCGGGGTGCGCGGGCGGCCACCCGCCCGGCTCGACCTGGTGGTGCGGTCGTGGGTGGCGCTGGCCGAGTCGACGGCGCTGTTCTGGCTGGACGGGCGGCGCGTCCCGCGCGCCGAGCTGGAGCGGCAGTTGGTGCACGACTTCGGGGCGCTGGTCGCGGTGAGCGCCGCGTACGACGGGGAGATGGCGGGCCTCATGGCCGGCCTGCTCGCGGACGAGCCCGCCGACGGGCCGTTCGGCGACCTCGTCGGGCGGCTCGTGACGCTCCTCGCGGGCACGCCGGCCGTGCCGGCTCAGGCCTTGCGGTAGGACGCGTCGAGATCGCGGATCTCCGCGGAGACGTACACGGTGAGTTCGTCGTCGGGCTTCAGGAAGTCCCGGGCGAGGGCGGCGGCGGCCTCGGCGAGGCGGGCCTTCGCCTCGTCGGTGCGGCCCGCGAGGAGGGCGATCTCCACGTAGACGATGGCGGCGTCGGCCGTTCCGTCCCCGGCGGTGAAGTCGTCGATGCGGCGGGTGCGGGTCCTGCACGCCTCGACGCGGGTGGCGACGGTGTCGGCGACGACGGGGTGCAGGGCCCTGGCGTAGCCCTTCCGGTCGAAGGTGTCGTCGAGGGCGGCGGAGTAGTCCACGGTGATCTGCGGCATGGCCCCACCTTCACCCCGCCCGGCTCCCCGGCACAAGCGCCGCCCGGATGTCGGAACGGCGCCCCGCCTCCCGTGTGGGAGGCGGGGCGCCGCGGTGGCGGGGCGGGTCAGCGGGCGGTGAAGACCGCGACCGTGCGCGCCGGGACCGTGAAGGTGCCCGAGGCCGTGTCGTACGCGGCCGTCCTCACCACGGCGTCCGCGCCGCCGGCCTGCACCGGGTGCAGGGCGTAGCCCTTGCCGGAGAGGGCCGGGACGGTCTGCCGCTGCCGCTCGGGCGTGGCGTTGAAGACCACGACCAGGTCGCCGAGGCGCATGGTGATCACGCCGGGCGTCTCGTCCCGCCCGGACAGCGGGAACGACAGGTCCGACTGGACCCGGTCCGCGGTGGCGAGGCTGAACGCCCGTTCCGTGGTGCGGATCCGCAGCAGGTCCCGGTAGGCGGCCGAGGCGCCCTCGATCTGCGGGCAGCCCGCCTTCAGGGACGGCGAGGACAGCAGCGGCTTCGCGTACGCCCACTTGTCCTGGTTGTCGGCGGCGGGCGGCAGTCCGCGCCCGAAGCCGTTGCCGAGGCGGCAGTCCCAGTGGAGGGCGTTGAACCAGTCGCCGCTGTCGTACGAGTTGCGGTCCAGGGACTTGGAGCGCAGCAGGTCGGTGCCGGCCTGCGACAGGGCGGGGCCCTGGGAGAGCGCGGCGGTGGCCATGGCGAGGACCTGCATCCTGGCCCGGTCGTCCGGGGAGGTGCCGGCCGGGAGCTTGAACGCCAGCGCGTCGTACAGGGTCTCGTTGTCGTGGGCGTCCGCGTAGGCGAGGGCGTCGCCGGGGGCGGCGGCGTAGCCGGCGGGGGCGCCGTTGTAGTCGACCTGGGAGCCCTTGACGCGCTTCCCGGACGTGTCGGTGAAGGTGTAGTCGGCGAGGTTGCCGCTGAGGCCGACCTTGATCAGGTCCTGGTAGTGCAGGAGGCGGGCCTTCTGCTCGGCCGGGGTGCCGTTGGCGGCGGAGCCGTTGGGCTCGGTGTACAGGCCGGAGGCGAAGCCCTGGACGCCGGGGTCGGCGTCGAAGGGGCCGCCGCCGCGGACCGCGTCGCGGGCCCGGTCGGAGAAGGTGGCGATGCCGGTGCCGGCCATGTTCTTCTGCGTGGCCTGGACGAAGCGGGCGTCGTCGGCGACCTCGCCGAAGTTCCAGCCCTCGCCGTACAGGATGACCTTCTTCCCGTCGACGCCGTCCTTCTCGACGGTCAGGGCGTCCAGCGCCTCGCGGACGGCGAGGATGTTTTCCTTCGGGTGGTGGCCCATGAGGTCGAAGCGGAAGCCGTCGACCTTGTACTCCTTGGCCCAGGTGACCACCGAGTCCACGACGAGCTTGCCCATCATCGTGTTCTCGGGCGCCGTGTTGGCGCAGCAGGTGGAGGTGGCGACGGACCCGTCGGCGAGGAGCCGCTGGTAGTAGCCGGGCACGATCCGGTCGAGGACGGACTTGTCGTCCTGGCCGGCGGCGACGGTGTGGTTGTAGACGACGTCCATCACGGTGCGCAGGCCGGTGCCGTTGAGGGACTGGACCATCCGCCGGAACTCGACCGTGCGGCGGGTGCCTTCGGGGTCGGAGGCGTACGAGCCCTCGGGCACCGTGTAGTGGAGCGGGTCGTAGCCCCAGTTGAAGGCGTCCTTCGCGGCGACCTTCGCGATGCACTTCTGCTGCTCGTCGGAGTCGGCGGCGTACGCCTTCAGGTCGCAGTCGGGGGTGGCCCGGCCGGACTTCCGCTCGGGGACGGTGCCGATGTCGAAGGCCGGGAGCAGGTGCACGTGGGAGGTGCCGCTGCGGGCCAGCTTCGCCAGGTGCCTCACGCCGTCCGAGTCGCGGTCGGTGAAGGCGAGGTAGCCGCCGGGGTGCTTCGCGGTGGGGTCGGAGGCGGAGAAGTCGCGGACGTGCAGTTCCTGGATCTGCGCGTCGCGCAGCGGGACCGCGGCGGGCTTGCGGAGCGTCGCCCAGCCCTCGGGGGCGAGCTCGGGGGCGGACAGGTCGACGACGAGGCTGCGCGCCGAGTCGGTGGTGAGGGCCGTGGAGTACGGGTCGGTGACCTTGTTGGTGACGACCTTCTGGACGCTGGGCGCCCAGACCGTGACGACGTACCGGTACGGCTTGCCGGTCCAGGACGGGGAGCCCTTCACGGACCAGACGCCGGTCGTGTCGTCGCGCTTCATCCGGACGGCGCGGCCGTCGAGTTCGAGGGCGACGGACTGCGCGGTGGGAGCCCAGACGGAGAGGGTGGGCGTGCCGCCGCGGAAGACCGGGCCGAGGGCCTTCGCCTTGGCCTTCTCGCCGTACAGGGCGTCGAGGACGCCGGCGGTCTGCACGCCGGTCGCGGTGAGCAGGGCCCCGTTGGCGGCGCGCTGGGTGGCGACGAGCTGGCCGCGCAGGGCGGTGCGGATCCGGTCGCGGTCGCGCGGGTCGACGGAGTACGCGGTGTACTTCGCCAGGTGCGGGAAGGCGGCCTTCTGCGCGTCGGTGAGCGCCGTGCGGTTCAGGCGGAGCCAGTGGGCGCGGTCCTCGCCGGTGAGGGCGCCGTCCTCGACGGCGAGGGAGCCGGTGGGCGAGTGGACGAGCTGGCTGGAGGCCGCGGCGGGCGAGCCGTTCCAGGCGACGGTCGTCCCGTCGATCCACACGGCCGTGGACTTGGCGAGGTCGAGGGCCGCGCCGCCGCCCTTGGGCTGCGGCAGCAGGTACTTCTGCTGTCCGGCGAGCATCCACACCTCGTGGCCGTCGGCGGTGAGGTCGAGGGACTGGTCGGCGGGCAGGTCCTTCTCGTCGCCCTTGTGGAGGATGTAGCTCAGCGACGTGGCGCCCTTGGCGAGGGGCACCTCGTAGACCGCCCCGTACGCGTCGGTGCGGACGGGCAGGAGCGGCTTCGACCAGTCGGTGGGGGCGGCGGCGCCGTTCCAGACGTGCAGGCCCCAGCCGTCGTAGGCGCCGTCGGGGCGGTGGTAGTGCAGGACGGCCTTGGAGGTGTCCTGCGGCGGGTAGGCGCCGGCGGGCGGCTGGTCGAGGGCGGCCTCCTTGCCCTGTTCGATCCACACCTCGCCGGTCTTGGACAGGTCGACGGCGCGGTCGGCGGAGACGTCCTTGTTGCCGTCCCCGTCGATGACGAGGTAGCCGACGCTGGAGGCGCCCGGCTTCAGCTTGACGTACGCGAAGGCGCCATAGGCGTCGCGGCCGGTGAAGGGGTGGCCCTCGGGCCAGGGGGTGGCCTCGCCCTCGGCGATGTCGCCCCAGGCGTACAGGCGCCAGTCGGCGTAGTCGCCGTCGGCGCGCTTGTAGTGGACGATCGCGTGGTCGCGCTGGGTGGCGGTCGGGGCCGGGGTGGCCGGGGCCCGGCCCGCGGTGGTGGCGGCGAGGTCGCTCGCGGTGCGGCCGGCCGTGTCGACGGCGACGGCCTTGTAGCGGACCGGGGTGCCGGCCGGGGCGGTGATCGTGTGGCTCACCGTGTAGGGGGCGTGGTCGGCGGTGCCGAGGACCTGCCACTTCCCGGTGCCCTGCTGGGCGGCGAAGACGACCCGGTTGAGCTGTCCGCCGTCGACGTCGGCGGTGACCTGGACGGTGCCGGAGGCGCCCGCGGCGGGGGCCTTCAGCTCGACGGAGGGCGCGGCCGCCGGGGCGGCGAGGGGCTTGGCGGCCTTGAGGACGACGGCCGACAGCGCCGGGACGGTGACGGTGATCTTCTTGTCGGCGCCGCTGGTCACGGCGCCGGTGTCGCCGTGGACGGGGCGGAAGGCGGTGCCGGCCGACTCGGTGGCCAGCTCGGCGGTCTTCGGGCCCGTGGCGTTGTTGACGGCCACGACGTACTCGGTGCGGGCCTTCGCGTCGATGCGGGAGAACGCGTACACGCCCGCGCCCCGGTCGGCGTGCCGCTCGATCTGCACGCCGTCGGCGAGCGCCGGGTGCGCCTCGCGGAGCTTCGCGAGCGCGGCGATCTGCCGGTACAGCGGGTGGCGGGGGTCGTACGCGTCGGCGGCGTGGGTGCGGTCGGTGCCGATCTGGTCGTCGTCGAGGTAGTCGGCGGTCCTGGAGGCGAAGAGGGTCTGGCGGGCGTCCTTGTCGCCGCCGGGGCCGGTGAAGCCCTGCTCGTCGCCCGCGTAGACGACGGTGTTGCCGCGGCTGAGGAACATCAGCTCGTTGGCGAGGGCGTACCGCTTGAGGAGTTCCGCGTCGGACGCCCCGGCGTTGTCCTGCTTGAGGAAGGCGCCGAAGCGGCCCATGTCGTGGTTGCCGAGGAAGTTGACCGTCTCGTAGGCGTTGGCCTTGTCGGTCGTGTACTTGTGGTCGTCCCCGAACAGCGCGGCGAGCTTCGCCGCGGAGCCGCCCTGGGAGGCGTACTGGCGGGCGGCCTCCTGGAACGGGAAGTCCAAGGTGGCGTCGAGGCGGCCCTCGCGCACGTAGTGCGAGGTGACGGAGGTGTCGGAGGAGTACACCTCGCCGAACATGAAGAAGTCGTCGCGGCCCCGGTCGGCGGCGTACGCGTCGAGGGCGGTGGCCCACTGGGTCCAGAACTCGGTGTTGACGTGCTTGACCGTGTCGATGCGGAAGCCGTCGATGTCGAAGTCGCGCACCCAGCGCTGGTAGATCTTCTCCATGCCCTCGACGACCTCGGGGCGCTCGGTCCACAGGTCGTCCAGGCCGACGAAGTCGCCGTGGGTGGAGGACTCGCCGGCGAAGGTCGAGTCGCCCCGGTTGTGGTACATCGACGGGTCGTTGAGCCACGCCGGGACCTTCAGGTCCTTCTTGTCGGCGGCGACGACGGGCGTGCGCGGGAAGGAGTCGAGGTCCGTCCGGGGGAAGCGGCGCGTGCCGTCGGCGTAGTCGGCGTCGTCGAAGGGGCGGCCGTCCTTCGTCAGGTACGGGAAGGCGCCCTTGGAGAGGTACTCGTAGGACTTCTCCTCGTAGTCGACGACGTCGGCGGTGTGGTTGGTGATGACGTCGAAGAAGACCTTCATGCCCTTGGCGTGGGCCTTGTCGATGAGCCGCTCCAGGTCGGCGTTGGTGCCGAAGTGCGGGTCGACCTGGGTGAAGTCGGTGATCCAGTAGCCGTGGTAGCCGGCGGAGGCGCTGTCGCCCGTGCCCTGCACGGGCTGGTTCTTGAAGATCGGGGCGAGCCAGATCGCGGTGGTGCCCAGGCCCTTGACGTAGTCGAGCCGCTCGGTGAGGCCCTTGAGGTCGCCGCCCTGGTAGAAGCCCTTGTCGGTGGGGTCGTAGCCGGTGGTGAGCCGGGTCCCGGTGAGCCCGCCGCGGTCGTTGCCCCGGTCGCCGTTGGCGAACCGGTCGGGCAGGACGAAGTAGAACTGCTCGCGGGTCAGGTCGTGCCGCGCGGGCTCGGCGGCCAGCCGTCGGTCGGACGGGGGCTCCGGGGGCCGGGGCGCGGCGCTGGCCGGGGCGGCGGCGGGGACGGCGAGCGCGGTGATCGCCGCCGCCGCGAGGGCGGCCACCGATCTGTGCGTCGGGCGCCGCCACCGGTGGCGTGCCGGGGGGCTCAGGCGTGTCAAGGCGGGTTCTCCTCGGTGAGGGTGGTACGGAGAGGAGGCCCCGCACCCGGGCGGGTGCGGGGCTCGGTGGTGCGGGGTCAGTTGCGCCAGGTGTCGCTGAGCGTCACCTTGCCGCTCGCCGGGACGGTGGCGGTGCGGTTGGCGCCGCTCTCCCAGGTGACGTTTCCGGCGGCGTCCTTGCGGATGTACTTGTACGCGAACGCGGTGCCCGCGGGCAGGTTCACGTCGAGCTTCCACACGGGGTAGGCGGCCGGGTCGAGCTTGAGGGCGCTACCGGGGTTCCAGTTGCCGAGGGCGGCGTGGTCGCCGGTGACGTAGATGTTCTGGCCGGGGGTCGTGGTGGCCGTCACGTTGAACGAGGCGCCGCTGGTGGCGGGCGGCGGGGTGGTGGGGTCGGTGGAGCCGCCGCCGCAGGACGTGGCGCCGGTGTGGAGGGCGAGCGCCGTGTTGGCGCCGAGGGTGGCGGTGAACCGGCCGGAGCCGTCGACCGTGACGGGCTTGCCGCTCTGGACGTCGCAGTACGTGCCGGCGGGCAGCGAGGTCTGGAACGTCTGGGTCAGCGGGCCGGTCTCGTGGTTGATGGCCACGTACGCCTTGGTGCCGCGCCCGAAGGCGATGGCGTTGTTGCCGTTGTCCCACCAGTTCGTGACGCCCTGACCGCGGGCCACGTTCCGGAAGGCGACCATCGACTTGATCTCGGTCCAGGCGTGCTGGCACTTCCAGCCGTCGCTGTAGCAGGCGTTGACCTGCCCGCCGGCCGGGGCGCCGGCGTCCTTGTGGGACCACTCGTAGCCGGAGTGGACGTCCGGGGAGCCGTAGGGCCAGGCGAGCATGAAGACGTTCGCGAGGGTGTAGGTGGCGCCGCTCTTGTAGTTGAGGGTGTCGCCGTTGCGCTCGGTGTCGTGGTTGTCGACGAAGACGCCGGACTGGCCGGAGGGCATGTACCCCCACGCCTCGCCGAAGTTCTTCAGGTGGGCGAGCTTCTCGCCGTTGAAGACCCGCTTGAGGTCGCGGGCGTAGCGGAACTCCTGCACGTCGCCGTTGCCGAGGTACTCGCTCGGGGAGACGGCCTCGCCGGCGCCGTGTATCGCCTCCTGCTTCCAGTAGGCGTTGGGGTTGGTCAGCCGGGACTTGATGTTCGCCAGGTCGGCGGCCGGCATGTGCTTGGCGGCGTCGATGCGGAACCCGTCGACCCCCAGCGACAGCAGGTCGTTCATGTACGCGGCGATGCGGCTGCGGACGTACTCCTCGCCGGTGTCCAGGTCGGCGAGGCCGACCAGCTCGCACTGCTGGACGTTCCAGCGGTCCTGGTAGTTGTTGATCTCCGCGGTGCAGTTGTCGAAGTCGGTCGCGGAGTAGGTGCCGGGGTAGGTGTACTTCGTGTACGACGACCCGCCGGTTCCCGTGCCGCTGCCGGAGGTCATGTGGTTGATGACCGTGTCGGCGACGACCTTGACGCCCGCGGCGTGGCAGGTGTCGACCATGCTCTTGAAGGCGGCGCGGTCGCCGAGGGGGCCGGCGATGCGGTAGCTGACGGGCTGGTACGCCGTCCACCACGCGGAGCCCTGGATGCGCTCCTGCGGGGGCGAGACCTGCACGTAGCCGTACCCGGCGGGGCCGAGCGTGTCGGTGCACGCCTTGGCGACCGACGCGAACTTCCACTCGAACATCACCGCGGTGACGTCCTTGTCTCCGGGCGCGGCGGCCTGGGCGGTCTGGCTCGGCGCCGTGACGCCGACTGCGGCTCCCGCCGCGAGGGCGAGTGCGGCGGCCACGGTTCTTCTGGCCATGTTTCCTCCTGGGGAGGGGAGGTGCGGATGCGGTGGGGGCAGCCTCGTACGGCAACGCGCCGTGCCCGCAAGGCCGGTTGAATCTTCTTGCTGCAAGACGGCAGCAACAGTTTTCGGTCGTGACCGTACGAGCCCCCCGGCGCAAGGTCAACCCCTCCGACACACTCCACTTACTTCCGGGTCACAACACGGAAACCAGCGCGTTCAGAGGATTGCAAGGGCTTTCGCAAGGTATTGCAGCAGTGTTACGTTCCCTCACGACTCCGGTCCGGTCGGCCGGGGGTTCGGCCGCTCCGGCCGGCCCCACGCGCCCGGCCGGCCGGGCCGGTCGCGTACCGGGAGGTCCGGGGCACGAAAAGCCCCCGCCGCCCCGCAAGGGCAGCCCCGGGCCTCCTGGCTCCACGAACCACACCCCCGGCCGGAACACCGACACGCGACGCACACGCCCTCCGGCACGCCGTGCCCGGCGGCGGATCCGGGAACGCCGAGCGCGAGCGCGTGCCCCATGAGGTGCCAGTCCCGGATCAGCCGGTCCGGCACCGCTGCTCCTCGGTGACCGCCCGCTCCACGCCCCCCGCCCACCGTCTCCCCGCCCCTCCGCGGCGCCCGGGCGTCACCCCCGCCTCGGCCGCTCTTGCGCGGGCGCGGTCAGCGCAGGTCGAGCAGCATCACGTCGTGGAGGTCGGCACCCTGCCACGGGCGCGCCTCGCCGACCTTGCGGTACCCCCACGCCCGGTAGGCGGCCGAAGCGGCCCTGCTCCCGGGGTGGACGTTGAGCAGCACGCGGGCGGCCCCGACGCCGTCGAGCAGCGTCGCGTGCAGCCGGCGTGCCACGCCCCGCCCGCGCCAGGGCCTCCGTACGGCGAGTTCCATGAGCCCGAAGGTGCGGTGGCCGTCCTCGCGGCGCATGTCGTCGGACACGGGTTCCACGAGCCGGTCCCACCAGACCGTGTCGACTCCGAGGCAGTGGCCGTACGCCATGTCGACCGGCTCGCCGTCCTCGGCGCGGGCCAGGGCGGCCCGGAAGGACTCCTTGCGGCACTGGGAGCGGAAGCGCCGGAAGGTCGCCGCCACGTCGTCCGCGGTCTCGTCGTACGGCGGATCGGCGAACACCTCCGCGTAGACCAGCCTGAACGCGTCCTGTGCCCGTACGGCGGACGGCCCGTCCACACGCTCTACGGTCACGGCGCCCTGCCACGTCATGTCGCGCTCCCTCGAACGGTCTCGCGGATGCGCTCGACGCACTCGCGGGGCAAAGCGCTGTCCACTCCCGCGGCAGCCCGCCGAAACTGCTTCACCTTGCCCATCAGGCGAGGAGACGAGATACCTCCGCACGTCGGTACCGCGCTCACTTCCGCGCACGCCTCATCGGCCTCCCCACCGGCGAGGAGCACCCGGGCGAGCTCGACCCGGTGCGTGGCGCCGTTTCGGGCGCGCCGTCCCGCCTCGTGCGAGGCGGGTGCCGGGCCCGCCGTCCTCGGGCGGCCCCGGCCGCTTACCTCGGCGGGGCCGACGTGGAGCCGCGGACCACCAGTTCCGGCTGGAAGACGAACTCCGTGCGCTGCACCGGGTTCCCCTCGATCTCCTCCAGCAGCGCGTCCACCGCCGCCGTCGCCATCGCCCGCACCGGCTGCCGCACGGTCGTCAGCGGCGGGTCCGTGAAGGCGATCAGCGGCGAGTCGTCGAAGCCGACCACCGACACGTCCGACGGCACGTCGAGCCCGCGGGCGCGGACCGCGCGGATCGCGCCCAGGGCCATCAGGTCGCTGCCGCACACGATGCCCGTGCAGCCCTGGTCGAGCAGGACGCTCGCCGCCGCGTGGCCGCCCTCCACGCCGAACAGCGTCGGCTGGACGTACGCCTCGGCCCGTTCGCGTTCCACGCCCAGCATCCGGTGCAGCGCGGAGACGAAGCCCTCGGCCTTGCGGCGGGAGGGCACGTACCGGGTGGGGCCGATGGCGAGGCCGACGCGCTCGTGGCCCAGCTCCACCAGGTGGCGCACGGCCATGCGGGCCGCGGCCCGGTCGTCGGGCGAGACGAAGTGGGCGTCGATGTGCTCGTTGAAGCCGTTGATCAGGACGAACGGGACGCCGCGCGCGGCGAGCCGCTCGTACCGGGAGGGGTCCGCCGACGTGTCGGCGTGCAGGCCGGACAGGAACACGATGCCGGTGACGCCGCGCTCCTCCAACTGCTCGACCAGCTCGTCCTCGGTGGCCCCGCCCGGCATCTGCGTGCACAGCACCGGCGTGTACCCGTAGCCGGCCAGGACCTGCTCGATGACCTGGGCGAACGCCGGGAAGATGGGGTTGGTCAACTCGGGGATGAGGAGCCCGATGAGGCCCGCGCTGCGCTGCCTGAGCCGTACGGGACGCTCGTAGCCGAGCACGTCGAGCGCCGCGAGCACGCGGTGGCGGGTGGGTCCCGCGACGCCCGCCTTGCCGTTGAGGACCCGGCTGACGGTCGCCTCGCTCACCCCCGCCTGGGCCGCGATGTCCGCGAGCCGCGGGGCGCCGACGGTCAGGTCGCCGGCGCCCCGCGACGGGGGAAGGGTCACACCGCCCACCAGACGGTCGTGTCGGCGGGCAGTTCGACCGTGCCGTCCACGCTGGTGCGGACCGGCTTGTTGGAGAGCAGGACCCGGCCGGGCGCGTCGACGCGGACCGGCTCGCCGGTCGTGTTCGCGGTGCACACGAACCCCTCGCGGCGGAACGCCAGGACGCCCTCGGGCGCCTCCAGCCACTCCACCGCCCCGCCCGCGCCGAGGCCGGGCTGCTCGCGGCGGACGCGCAGGGCGGCGCGGTACAGCTCCAGGGTGGAGCCGGGCACGCCGGTCTGCGCCTCGACGCTCAGGGCGCCCCAGGTGGCGGGCTGCGGCAGCCAACTGCCGCCGGAGCCGAAGCCGTACGAGCTGCCCTCGACGGTCCACGGGATCGGGACGCGGCAGCCGTCGCGGAAGCCGTCCTGGCCGCTGGCGCGGAAGAACGACGGGTCCTGGCGGACCTCGTCCGGCAGGTCGGTGACGTCGGGCAGGCCGAGCTCCTCGCCCTGGTAGACGTACGCGGAGCCGGGCAGGGCCAGCATCAGCAGGGTCGCCGCGCGGGCGCGGCGCAGGCCGAGCTCGCGGTCGCCGGGCACGCGAAGCTGGGTGCCGAGGCCGGGCGGGTTGGCGAAGCGGGTGGCGTGCCGGGTGACGTCGTGGTTGGAGAGCACCCAGGTGGCGGGGGCGCCGACGGGGCGCATCGCGGCGAGGGACGCGTCGATGACCCGGCGCAGCTCGACGGCGTCCCAGTGGGTGCCCAGGTACTGGAAGTTGAACGCCTGGTGCATCTCGTCGGAGCGCACGTAGTTGGCGGTGCGCTCGACGGTGGGGGTCCACGCCTCGGCGACGAGGACGCGCTCGCCGTCGTACTCCTCCAGGACCTTGCGCCAGCTCCGGTAGATCTCGTGGACGCCGTCCTGGTCGAAGAACGGCATCACGTCGTTGCCGAGGAGCTTGAGCTGGTCGTGGGCGCCGATGTCGGGCAGGCCGGGCGCCTTGACCAGGCCGTGGGCGACGTCGACGCGGAAGCCGTCGACGCCCATGTCGAGCCAGAACCGCAGGATGGAGCGGAACTCGTCGTGGACGGCGGGGTGGTCCCAGTTGAAGTCGGGCTGCTCGGGGGCGAACAGGTGGAGGTACCACTCGCCGTCCTCGACACGGGTCCAGGCGGGGCCGCCGAAGATGGACTCCCAGTCGTTGGGCGGGAGTTCGCCGTTCTCGCCCTTGCCGGGGCGGAAGTGGTAGCGCTCGCGCAGCGGGGAGCCGGGGCCCTCGCGCAGGGCGCGCTGGAACCACTCGTGCTGGTCGGAGGAGTGGTTGGGGACGAGGTCGACGATGATGCGCAGGCCCAGCTCGTGGGCCTCGCGGACGAGGGCGTCGGCGTCGAGGAGGGTGCCGAACATCGGGTCGATGGCCCGGTAGTCGGCGACGTCGTACCCGGCGTCGGCCTGCGGCGACGCGTAGAAGGGGCTCAGCCAGACGGCGTCGACGCCGAGCTCCTTCAGGTACGGCAGGCGGCTGCGGACGCCCTCCAGGTCGCCCATGCCGTCGCCGTTGCCGTCGGCGAAGCTGCGCGGGTAGACCTGGTAGATCACCGCTTCTCTCCACCAGCCGGTGTCCGTGCCGGTGGTCGGGGCGGCGGGGGCGGCAAGGTGCTGGGTCATGTCTTCCCTGGGTGGAGTGGGATGGGGGCGGTGCCGGGTCCGGCGACGGGGCTGTCGGGCCGGACCGGCACCGCCGTCTGGGGGCGCGGGCGGGTCGGACGGGTCCCGGTGGGGACGGGTCCGGGCGGTGCTCAGCCCTTGGTGCCGCCCGCCGTGAGGCCGGCGACGAGGTTGCGCTGGACCAGGAGGAACACCAGGCCCGCCGGGATCGTGATGATCACCGCGGAGGCCGTGAGGTAGCCCCACTCGGCCTTGTGCTGGCCGATGAAGCTCTGCAGGCCGACCGAGAGGGTGAGCATCGAGTCGGTGGAGAGGAAGGCGCGGGCGAAGGCGACCTCCCCCCACGCGGTGAGGAAGGAGTAGAACGCGGTGACGGCGAGGCCGGGCTTGGCCAGGGGCAGGATCAGCCGGTAGAAGGTGCCGAAGGGGGTGAGCCCGTCGACCCGGCCGGCCTCGTCGATCTCGTGCGGGATCGTGTCGAAGTAGCCCTTCATCATCCAGGCGCAGAACGGCACCGACACCGAGCAGTACGTGAGGATCAGGCCCAGGTACGAGTCGAGCAGGCCCATGCTGCCGAGGATGTTGTACAGGGCGACGATCAGCACGGCGACGGGGAACATCTGCGTGATGAGCAGCACCCACATCAGCGACTTGTGGCCGGGGAAGCGCATCCGGGAGATGGCGTAGCCGGTGGAGGCGGCGACGAAGACGCCGACGAGCGTGGTGCCGGCGGCGACGAGCAGCGAGTTGGCGAACCAGCGCGGGAACTCGGTCTCGCTCAGCACGTACGCGTAGTTGCTGATCTCCAGGCCGCCCTCGGCGCTGGTCGGCCTGGTCCAGCCGCTCCGGCCGCGCAGCGAGATGAAGACCATGTACGCGATCGGGAAGACCGCGACGAGGCTGGCGAGGACCAGCGCGCCGTGCAGTCCGGCCGAGGCGAGCGGGGAGCGCTCCTCACGGCCGCGGACCTTGCGGGGGCGGGTGCCGCCGGAGCCGGAGCCGGCGGCGCCGGGCGCGCCGGCCGCGGCGCGGGCCGCCGGGGCGTTCTTCCGGGGTTCGGTCACCGTGCTCATCGGACGGCCTCCTGACGGTCGAGGATCCGGCGGTAGAAGACGGCGAAGACGAGGAGCATGGAGAGGATGAGGATCCCGTACGTGGCGGCGCCCGCGTAGTCGCGCACGGAGCCGAAGGCGAGCCGGTAGGCGTAGGTCACGAGGATCTCGCTGTGCAGGGCGTTCGCCTCACCGAGCATCAGGTAGATGATCGGGAACATGTTGAACGTCCAGATGGTGCCCAGCATGATCACCGTGGCGCTGACCGGGCGCAGTCCCGGCAGGGTGACGTGGCGGAACCGCTGCCAGGGGGTGGCGCCGTCCATCTCGGCGGCTTCGTACTGCTCGCTGGAGATGGCCTGGAGGCCGCCGAGGATCGCGACCATCATGAACGGCACGCCGAGCCAGACGTTGACGCCGATGACGGCGACCTTCTGCATGAAGGTGTCGCCGAGCCAGTCGACGGGGCCGATGCCCAACTGGCCGAGGACGGCGTTGAAGATGCCGGACTCGGAGTTGTACATCATGCGCCAGACGTAGGTGGCGACGAAGGCCGGCACCGCCCACGGCAGGATGAGCAGCACGCGGTACAGGGAGCGGCCCTTGAGCTTGCGGTTGAGCAGCAGGGCCAGGCCCAGGCCGATCGTGTAGTGGAGGAACACGCAGGACGCGGTCCACACCACGGTCCACAGGAGCTTGGGGTAGAACTCGCCGTCGGCACCCGACAGCACCCGCCAGTAGTTGTCGAAGCCGACGAACTGGTAGGTGGCCGGGATCTCGGTCGCGCCGAGCTGCTTGGCGACGTTGAGCTCGTTGGCGTCGGTGAACGACAGGTAGACGCCCCGGCCCAGCGGGTAGGCGATCAGCACGCCGATGACCAGCACCACCGGCAGCACCATGGCCCAGGCGTACCAGTGCCGGTCGTACGAACGCTTCATGCGGGTGAGCAGCCCGGCCCGGGCAGGCCGCGCGGCCGTGGCGGGATCTGCGGTGGCTGTCTTCATGGAAGTTGTTTTCCCTCAGTGCGTACGGGTCCGGCCCGGACCGGCGTCCGCGTCCTCGCGGTGCCGGTCCGGGCCGAAGGGGCTCAGTCGACCGAGTACTCCTTGAGGGAGTTGATGTTGGTCTTCCACTTCTCGGCGGTGGTGTCGAGGCCCTTCTCGACGGTGGTGTTGCCCTTGAGGATCTCGATGTACTGCTTGGTCCACTCGGTGAACATGTCGCTCACGCCGGAGACGGCGGGACGCGCGGTGGAGTCGGCCAGCACGTTCTTGAAGGAGGCGCGGATCGGGTCGGCGACGACCTTGACGGTGTAGGCGTCGTCACGGGTCGGCAGGACGCCGGTCTCGGTGGCGGCGAACTCCTGCGACGCGGCGGAGGTCATGAACGCCACGAACTTCTGGGCGGCCGTCTTGTGGGCGGCGTCGGCACCGTTGTAGACGACCAGGTTGTGGCCGCCGGTGGGCGTGCCGGCCTTGCCGGCGGAGCCGGACGGGACCGGGGCGACGCCCAGGTTGTCCTTGTTCTTGAACGCCTTGCCGGTGAGGTCGTCGGCCGTGGACCACGGGCCGTTGACGACCATGGCGACCTTGCCGTCCTTGAAGGCGGCCTGCATGTTGTTGTAGCCGTCGGTGAAGTCCGGCTTGACGGCGACACCGCTCTTGACCATGTCGACGACGGTCTGGAGGGCCTTCTTGCCGGCCTCGTCGTTGACGGTGATCTTCTTGGTCCCGGTGTCGACCATCGTGCCGCCCTCGCCGTAGAGGAACGGCAGGGCGAAGTAGCTGTCCGGGTTGAGGTAGATGCCGTCGACGCCGGTCTTCTGCTTGATGGTCTTCGCCGCGGTGCTCAGCTCGGCCCAGGTCTTCGGCGGCTGGACGCCGGCCTTCGCGAAGACCTCCTTGTTGTAGAGGAGCGCGAGGGCGTCGGTGACCTGCGGGACGCCGTACAGCTTCCCGTTGACCTTGGCGCCGTCGACCAGGCCCTGGTTGAAGGAGTCGATCTCCTTGGTGGCGGGCGTGCCGTCGAGCGGGGCGAGGTACTGGTTCTCGGCGAGGCCGGCGGTCCAGCCGACGTCGGCGCGCAGCACGTCGGGGGCGTTGCCGGCCTGGGCGGCGGTCTTGTACTTCTGCTCGGCCTCGGCGAACGGGACGTTCTGGTACGTGACCTTGATGTCCTTGTGCGCGGCCTCGAACTTCTCGATCAGCTTCTTGTAGGTCGGCGCCTCGTTCGTGGCATCCGAGGTGTCCCACCAGGTGATGGTGACCGGGCCGCCGGCCGCCTTGTCCTCACTGTCGCCGCCGCAGGCCGTCGCCGCGAGGGCCAGGCTCGCGACCAGCGCGGTGGCCGCTATGCCACGCCGCATGTGAACTCCTTCAACTGATCCCGGGAAGACCGAGGCGGAAGGTCTTGCGAAGACTTGCCACCTGCCGACCGCTCCTTCGCGGCGCGCCGGGTTGCCAGGAACGTAACAGGGATGAAAACGAGCCGAAAGACCTTGCGGCAAATTTCTGCAAGGCCAGGGGATCGTTACATCCACGTGTCCCTACAGTTGCCGTCGCATCGCTTGACACTCCAGGCGCGAGCGCCCTCGCGCCCTTCCATGCGCCCCCGCAACCGGCCTTGCGGAGCCCCGGAAGGCTCTGCAAGCCTTTTCACACCGCTTGCAGAACGTCGCGTTCCGGACGAGAGGCACCGCGCCCATGGCCCACGAGCTGACCGCACCGGCCCGGACGTCGCAGGACCGGCACCCCGCTCCGCCCGACCGCCCCGACTGGTGGCGGGACGCCGTCATCTACCAGGTGTACGTGCGCTCCTTCGCCGACAGCGACGGCGACGGGATCGGGGACCTGCGCGGCGTGCGGGAGCGGCTGCCGCACCTGGCGGGGCTGGGCGTGGACGCGGTGTGGCTCACCCCCTTCTACGTCTCGCCGCAGGCGGACGGCGGCTACGACGTGGCGGACCACCGCGCGGTCGACCCGGTCTTCGGGGAGCTGGCGGACGCGGACGAGTTGGTCCGGGCGGCGCACGAGCTGGGCCTGCGGGTGATCGTCGACGTCGTCCCCAACCACACGTCCGACCGGCACCCCTGGTTCCAGGAGGCCCTCGCCGGCACGGGCCGGGACCGGTACCACTTCCGCCCCGGCAAGGGCCCGGACGGGTCGCTGCCACCCAACGACTGGGAGTCCGTCTTCGGCGGCCCGGCCTGGACGCGGGTGCCGGACGGCTCCTGGTACCTGCACCTGTTCGCCCCGCAGCAGCCGGACCTGAACTGGGAGAACGAGGAGGTGCGGGCCGAGTTCGCGTCCGTGCTGCGGTTCTGGCTGGACCTGGGGGTCGACGGGTTCCGCGTCGACGTCGCGCACGGGATGGTGAAGGCGCCGGGGCTGCCCGACATCGGCCACCGCGAGCAGGCCCGGCTGATCGGCGCGCAGCGGCTGCCGTTCTTCGACCAGGACGGCGTCCACGAGATCCACCGCGACTGGCGGCGCCTCCTCGACTCGTACGGGGGGCAGCGCATCGCGGTCGCCGAGGCGTGGGCGCCGACACCGGAGCGGATCGCCCTGTACGTACGCCCCGACGAGCTGCACCAGGCGTTCAACTTCCCCTACCTGCGGTGCCCGTGGGAGGCCGACGCGCTGCGCGCAGTGATCGACGCGTCGCTGCGCGCGACCGCGTCGGTGGGCGCCCCCGCGACCTGGGTGCTGTCCAACCACGACGTGGTGCGGCACGCGACGAGGCTGGGCGGCCTGCGCAGGGCGCGGGCGGCGGCGCTGCTGATGCTGGCGCTGCCCGGCTCCGCCTACCTGTACCAGGGCGAGGAGCTGGGGCTGCCGGAGGTCACGGACCTGCCGGACGAGCTGCGCCAAGACCCGGCGTTCCATCGCGGCGAAGGGCAGGAGGGGCTGCGGGACGGCTGCCGGGTGCCGATCCCGTGGACGCCGGACGGCCCCTCGTACGGGTTCGGGCCGGGCGGGAGCTGGCTGCCGCAGCCCGAGGGGTGGGGCTCGCTGTCGGTGGCGGCCCAGACCGGCGACCCGGCGTCGACGCTGGAGCTGTACCGGACCGCCCTGGCCGTGCGCCGCGGACACCCCGCGCTGGGCGCGGGCGGCCCGGTGGAGTGGCTCCCCGTGCCGCGCGGGCTCCTCGCGTTCCGGCGGGTCGCCCGGGGCGGCGGCGTGGTGTGCGTCGCCAACACCACGGACCGCGCGGTGGAGCTCCCCCGCCCCGGCGGTCCCGGCGGGCGGCCCCTGCTGACCAGCGACGCGGAGGGGGAGACCGCGCCCGGGGACGGTCCGGACGGCCCGGCGGACACCGTCGTGGCCGCCCCCGACTCCTGCTCCTGGTGGGCAATCTGACGTGCGCCCGGTACAGTCCCACCACATGACCGCGCGGCTAGCCGACATCGCAGCCCAGGCGGGGGTCAGCGAAGCCACAGTCAGCCGCGTGCTCAACGGCAAGCCCGGTGTGGCCGCGGCCACCCGCCAGTCCGTGCTGGCCGCGCTGGACGTCCTCGGCTACGAACGGCCGGTGCGGCTGCGGCAGCGCAGCGCCGGACTCGTGGGGCTGATCACACCCGAGCTGGACAACCCGATCTTCCCGGCGCTGGCCCAGGTCATCGGCCAGGCCCTGACCCGTCAGGGATACACGCCGGTCCTCGCCACGCAGACACCGGGCGGATCCACCGAGGACGAGCTGACCGAGATGCTCGTCGAGCGCGGCGTCTCCGGCATCATCTTCGTCTCCGGCCTGCACGCCGACACGACCGCCGACACGCAGCGGTACGACCAGCTGCGCGGCAAGGGCGTCCCGTTCGTCCTGATCAACGGCTTCTCGCCGCAGATCCAGGCGCCGTTCGTCTCCCCCGACGACCGGGCCGCGATGAAGCTCGCCGTCACGCACCTCGCCTCCCTCGGCCACACCCGGATCGGCCTCGCGGTCGGGCCGAAGCGGTTCGTGCCCGTCCTACGCAAGATCGAGGGCTTCCACGCCGGGATGCGGGAGCGGCTCGGCCTCTCCCCGGAGCGGATCGAGGAACTGATCCAGCACTCCCTGTACACGCTCGAAGGCGGGCAGGCGGCGGCGGGCGCGCTCATCGAGCGGGGCTGCTCGGCGATCGTGTGCGCCAGCGACATGATGGCGCTCGGCGCGATCCGCGCGGCCCGGCAGCGGGGGCTGCGGGTGCCGGGGGACGTGTCCGTCGTCGGCTTCGACGACTCGCCCCTCATAGCCTTCACCGACCCGCCCCTGACCACGATCCGGCAGCCGGTGCAGGCGATGGGGCAGGCGGCGGTGCGGGCGCTGCTGGAGGAGGTCGGCGGTACGCCCGCCCCCCACAGCGAGTTCGTCTTCATGCCCGAGCTGGTCGTGCGCGGCTCGACGGCCGCGGGGCCCCGGGGTCAGCGGTCCTCCGGAAGGCGGACTGATGGCGACGAGAATCCGATTGAAGGATGATCGACCTACAGGGCCTTTCTGGCAGACTCTCCGCTCATGGGTGACAGGATTTTGACCACGTTGGAAGGCCGTTCGGCGGGGCGCCCGGCCGCGTGGCGCCGGCTGCGTTCCCCGCGCCATCCGCGCATCTGGGTCGAGCTCCTGCTCCTCGCGGTCAGTTACGGCGTGTACTCGCTCATCCGCAACGCGGTACCGGAGCAGAAGGCGAAGGCGCTGCGCAACGCCGACTGGATCTGGCACGCCGAGCACCGCCTGGGCCTGGCCTTCGAGAAGGCGGTCAACCACGCGGTGAACTCGGTGGACTGGCTCATCGTGTCGATGAACTACTACTACGCGACCCTGCACTTCATCGTCACCATCGGCGTGCTGGTGTGGCTCTACCGCCGGCACCCGGGCCGTTACGCGGCGATCCGCATGATCCTGTTCTCCACCACCGCCGTGGCCCTGCTCGGCTACTACCTGTACCCGCTCGCTCCCCCCCGGTTGATGGAGAGCGAGGACTTCGTCGACACGGTGCTGGTCCACCAGACCTGGGGGTCCATGGCCTCGGGCGACCTGAAGCACATGTCGAACCAGTACGCCGCGATGCCGTCGATGCACATCGGCTGGTCCCTGTGGTGCGGGCTGGCGATATTCGCCCTCGCCAAGGCGCCGTGGGCACGGATCCTGGGGCTGCTGTACCCGGCGGCCACGCTGGTCGTGATCGTCGCGACCGCCAACCACTTCTGGATGGACGCCGTGGGCGGCATGCTCTGCCTCGGCTTCGGCCTCGGCCTCGTGTACGCCTGGTACGGGGCGCTGCCGCACCGGCTGCCGCGGTACGCGCGCGGTCGCACCGCGCGGGGGGACGCCGGCGCCGGTGCGCAGCCGGTCGCCGCGCCCGCCATCGGCGCGGGCGGCTCCGGGGACCCGGCGGCGTCCGCGGTGGGCGCGGCCCACGCGCCGTAGGGCGGCGGGCCCGCGCCCGGCGGGCGGCCGGGGCTCACCCCCCGTAGAACAGCTCGTCCACCACGGCCCGGGCGCGGCGCGTCGTCCGCCGGTAGTCGTCCACCATCTCCCCGGCGTGACCGGGCTCGTACCCCAGGTAGCGGCCCACGGCGGCCAGTTCCCGCGCGTCGGCCGGGAACATGTCGCCGGCGCGGCCCCGCACCAGCATCACGCCGTTGCGGACGCGGGTGGCCAGGACCCACGCCTCGTCGAGGGTCCGCGCGTCCCGCTCGCTGATCAGCCCCGCGTCGCGTGCGGCGGCCAGCGCCCCGCGCGTGCCGGTCGTCCGCAGGCCCGGCACCTCGTGGCCGTGCCGCAACTGCATGAGCTGCACCGTCCACTCCACGTCGGACAGGCCGCCCCGGCCCAGCTTCGTGTGCAGGGTGCGGTCGGCCCCGCGCGGCAGCCGCTCGTTCTCCATCCGGGCCTTGAGGCGGCGGATCTCGCGCACGGCCGCCTCGTCGAGGCCCTTCGCCGGGTACCGGAGCGGGTCGACGAGCTCGATGAACCGGCGGCCCAGGTCGGGGTCGCCCGCCATCGGCTCGGCCCGCAGCAGGGCCTGGCTCTCCCACCCCAGCGACCAGCGCCGGTAGTACGCCTCGTACGACCTGAGCGTGCGCACCAGGGGCCCGCTGCGGCCCTCGGGGCGCAGGTCCGCGTCGATCAGCAGCGGCGGGTCGGCGGTCGGCAGTTGCAGCAGCCGGCGCATCTCGGCGACGACCCGGTTCGCGGCGCGGGCCGCCTCCTGCTCGTCGACGCCGTCGCGCGGTTCGTGGACGAACAGCACGTCGGCGTCGGACCCGTAGCCCAGCTCGTGGCCGCCGAAGCGGCCCATGCCGATGACCGCGAAGCGGGTGGGGAGCGCGTCGCCCCACTCGGCGCGCACGGCGGCGCGCAGGGCACCGGCGACGGTCGCCGCGTTGAGGTCCGTGAGGGCCCGGCCCACCCGGTCCACCAGCGCGCCCGCGTCCGGGTGTGCCGGGGCCTCCTCGGTCCCGTACGACGCGATGATGTCGGCGGCGGCCGTGCGGAACAGCTCCCGGCGGCGGACCCCGCGGGCCGCGGCCACCGCCTGCTCCGGGGTGTCGGCGCGGCCGACCGCCGCGAGGATCTCCGGCTCCAGGTGGCTGCGGCGGCGCGGCTCCAGGCCCTCCCGGGCGCCCAGGATCGCCACCGCCTCGGGGGCGCGCAGCAGCAGGTCCGGGGCGAGGCGGCCGGCGGACAGCACACGGGCCAGGTTCTCCGCGGCGGCGCCCTCGTCGCGCAGCAGCCGCAGGTACCAGGGGGTGGTGCCGAGCGCGTCCGACACCTTCCGGAAGCCGAGCAGACCGGCGTCGGGGTCGGCGGAGTCGGCGAACCAGCCCAGCAGCACCGGCAGCAGGGTGCGCTGGATGGCGGCCTTGCGGCTCACCCCGGACGACAGGGCCTCCAGGTGGCGCAGGGCGGCCACCGGGTCGGCGTACCCGAGCGCCTCGAGGCGCTGCCCGGCCGCCTCGGGGCTGAGCCGGGTCTCGCCGGGGGCGAGCTGGGCGACGGCGTCGAGCAGCGGCCGGTAGAACAGCTTCTCGTGGAGGCGCCGCACGACGGACGCGTGCCGCTTCCACTCCCGGTGCAGCTCCGCGACGGGGTCCGCGCGCAGCCCCAGCGAGCGGCCCAGGCGGCGCAGGTCCTCCTCGCCCTCCGGGACCAGGTGCGTGCGGCGCAGCCGGTGGAGCTGGATGCGGTGCTCCATGGCGCGCAGGAACCGGTACGCCGCGTCGAGCTGCGCGGCGTCGGTCCGGCCGACGTAGCCGCCGGCGGCGAGGGCGGCGAGCGCGTCGAGGGTCGTGCCGCTGCGCAGCGTCGCGTCGCTGCGGCCGTGGACGAGCTGGAGGAGCTGGACGGCGAACTCCACGTCGCGCAGGCCGCCCGGGCCCAGCTTGAGCTCCCGCTCCAGGTGGGCGGGCGGGATGTTGTCGACGACGCGGCGGCGCATCTTCTGCACGTCGGTGACGAAGTTCTCCCGCTCGGCGGCCTGCCAGACCATCGGGGACAGCGCCTCGACGTACGCGGCGCCCAGCTCGGTGTCGCCGGCGACCGGGCGGGCCTTGAGCAGCGCCTGGAACTCCCAGGTCTTCGCCCAGCGCCGGTAGTAGGCGACGTGGCTGGAGAGGGTGCGGACGAGGGGGCCGTTGCGGCCCTCGGGGCGGAGGTTGGCGTCGACGGGCCAGATCGCGCCCTCGACGGTGGTCTCCGAGCAGATCCGCATCAGGTGGGAGGCGAGGCGGGTGGCGGCCTGGAGCGCCTCCCGCTCGTCGGTGCCGTCGACGGCCTCCCCCACGAAGATCACGTCCACGTCGGAGACGTAGTTCAGCTCGTGGCCGCCGCACTTGCCCATCGCGATGACCGCGAGCCGGCACCGCGCGGCGTCCTCGGGGGCGGCGGCGCGGGCGAGGGCGAGCGCCGCGCGGAGCGTCGCCGTGGCGAGGTCGGCCAGCTCGGCGGCGGTCTGGGCGACGTCGGTGGTGCCGCACACGTCGCGGGCCGCTATGGCGAGGAGGCTGCGGCGGTAGGCGACGCGCAGGGAGACCGGGTCGGTGGCGGCGGCGAGGTCGCGCTCGAATTCCGTGACCCCGGGGTGCAGGTCGGCCGCCTCGTACGTGACGAGGGCCCGCCAGTCCAGCGGGTGCCGCGCCAGGTGGTCGCCGAGCGCCTCGGAGGCGCCGAGCACGCCGAGGAGCCGGTCGCGCAGCGGCTTCGCGGAGACCAGCGTGGACAGCAGCTCCTGCGGCCCGTCGGGCTGCGCCTCCGCGAGCCGCACCAGGCCGCGCAGGGCGAGGTCCGGGTCGGCGCTCGCCCCGAGGGCGTCGAGGAGGACGGGGTCGGCGCGGACCGGGGCCAGGGCGGGGCCGGCGAGGAGCCTCTCGGCGGTGGACGCGTCGGTGAAGCCGTGCCGCAGCAGCCGTGTGAAGGTACTGCTCCTACGCCCCGGCGCCGTCGTCATGTCGGCCTCTCCCTCCACGCGTTCACGCTGGGCCCGAGCCTATCCGCCTCCGTGGCGCGGGGTGCCCGCGGCCGTCCGCGCGCCGGTCAGCGGAGGGTCCGGTACCGCAGGTGCGTGACGTCCGGGGCGTCGACGACCCGGTCCTTCGCCAACCGCAGCGCGGGGTCGACGCCGTCGAAGAGGCGGACGCCGGCGCCCAGCACCAGCGGGACGACGTGCAGCTCCAGCTCGTCGACGAGGCCCGCGTTCAGGTACTGGCGCACGGTGTGCGCCCCGCCGGAGATCTGCACGTCCTTGCCGTCGGCCACGGCGCGCGCCTGGTCGAGGGCGGCGCGGACGCCGTCCGTGACGTACGTGAAGACGGTGCCCCCGCGGACCCACGCGTCGCGCGCGCTGGTCGTGAGGACGAACACGGGCGCCCGGAAGGGCGGCGGGTCGGGCCACGCCCGCTCGCCCTCGTCGCACATGCGGCGGCCCATGACGTACGCCCCGGCGCGGTCGAAGTTCTCGGCGACGACCAGCCCGGAGCGGCCGGTCTCCCCGCCGCCGGGCTCCCGGCGGTCCCGCCACGCCCCGACGGCGTCCTGCCAGGCGTGGAGGCGCTCCCCGCCGTCCCCGAGGGGGTTGCCGGGCCCGGCGTGCGGCCCGGCGACGAAGCCGTCCAGGGACATGCCGAGGCTCACGAAGACCTTGCTCATTCCCCCATGCTGACCCGGCGGGCCCCCCGCCGCACCGCGGGACGCCCGCGCGCCCGGGCCCCGGTGCGCCGGCGGCCTGGTCCCGGGGGCGGTCCGGGGCGGCCCAGGGCCGTCGAGGCGGCTCCGGGCCAGCGGCTGACCGCCGCTGGCCCGGGTTATCGATTCTGCTGGGTACCGCCTCCGACCTGCGGCTACAGCACAGGAAGGTTCTTGCGGAGTTCGAAGGCGGTGACCTCGGAGCGGTACTCCTCCCACTCCTGCTTCTTGTTGCGGAGGAAGAAGTCGAAGACGTGCTCGCCCAGGGTCTCCGCGACCAGTTCGCTGCGCTCCATCAGGGAGATCGCCTCGCCCAGGTTCTGCGGGAGCGGTTCGATGCCCATCGCGCGGCGCTCGCCGTCGGAGAGGGCCCACACGTCGTCGTCGGCGCCGGGGCCGAGCTCGTAGTTCTCCTCGATGCCGCGCAGGCCCGCGGCGAGGAGGACGGCGTAGGCGAGGTACGGGTTGCAGCCGGAGTCGAGGGAGCGGACCTCGATGCGGGACGAGCCGGTCTTGCCGGGCTTGTACATGGGGACGCGGATCAGCGCGGAGCGGTTGTTGTGGCCCCAGCAGATGTACGAGGGGGCCTCGCCGCCCGACCCTGCGGTGCGGCTGGAGCCGCCCCAGATGCGCTTGTACGAGTTGACCCACTGGTTGGTGACGGCGGAGATCTCCGCGGCGTGGCGCAGGAGGCCCGCGATGAAGGAGCGGCCGACCTTCGAGAGCTGGTACTCGGCGCCGGACTCGTAGAACGCGTTGCGGTCGCCCTCGAAGAGGGAGAGGTGGGTGTGCATGCCGGAGCCGGGGCAGTCCGAGAAGGGCTTGGGCATGAACGTCGCCTGGACGCCCTGCTCCAGCGCCACCTGCTTCATGACCAGGCGGAACGTCATGATGTTGTCGGCCGTCGACAGGGCGTCGGCGTAGCGCAGGTCGATCTCCTGCTGGCCGGGGGCGCCCTCGTGGTGGGAGAACTCCACGGAGATGCCCATGGACTCCAGCATCGTGATGGCCTGGCGGCGGAAGTCCATGCCGACGTTCTGCGGGGTGTGGTCGAAGTAGCCGGAGTTGTCGGCGGGGGTCGGCCGCGAGCCGTCGACGGGCTTGTCCTTGAGCAGGAAGAACTCGATCTCGGGGTGGGTGTAGAAGGTGAAGCCGAGGTCGGAGGTCTTCGCGAGGATGCGCTTGAGGACGTAGCGGGGGTCGGCGAACGACGGGGAGCCGTCGGGCATGAGGATGTCGCAGAACATCCGGGCCGTGCCGGGGGCCTCGGCGCGCCACGGGAGGATCTGGAAGGTGGCCGGGTCCGGCTTGGCGATCATGTCGGACTCGTACACGCGCGCGAAGCCCTCGATGGCGGAGCCGTCGAAGCCGATACCCTCGTCGAACGCCTGTTCCAGTTCGGCGGGGGCGACGGCGACCGACTTGAGGAAGCCGAGCACGTCGGTGAACCACAGGCGCACGAAGCGGATGTCGCGCTCCTCCAGGGTTCGGAGCACAAATTCCTGCTGCTTGTCCATTTCCACACCCATCCTCGCTGATCACGGCCAGCATGCCACCACATGGTTTCGTGCGCGTTGCGAACCCATAGTGCCCGGCCGGGTGTGGCACGCGTAACGCCAGGGGCCGTGGAGGGCGGGCGGCCCGGGGTTCGCGCAGACTGGGGCCATGGACCGTGTCCCGAAGGAACTGCCCGGTGCCCGGCCGCCGCGCTGGCTGCGCGTACTGCCCTGGGTGCTGCTGCTGTGCGTGCTCGCGGCGCAGTTCCTGACGCCCGAGACGGTGCAGCTCAGCTTCGCGTTCGCCGTGGTCGCGCCGCTGGCCTCGCTGGCGTACGGGGTGCGCGGCACGTCGCTGGTGGCGGCGGCGGTCATGCTGGCGCTGGTCGTGCCCTACGCGCGGGCCGCGCACGTGAGCGGCGGCGACCTGCTGGCGCTCGGGCTGATCGGGGCGGTGAGCGTGCTGCTCGCGTGGGCGCGGGCCCGGCGCGAGGCCCAGTTGGTGACGGTGCGCACGGTCGCGGAGGCCGCCCAGTACGCGGTGCTGCCGCCGCTGCCGCCGCAGGTGGGGCCGGTGCGGTGCGGGGCGCTGTACCGGGCGGCGGTGCGAACGGCGCTGGTCGGCGGGGACCTGTACGACGTGCAGCCGGGCCCGTACGGGGTGCGGGCGATCGTGGCGGACGTGAAGGGGCACGGGCTGTCGGCGGTCTCGACGGTGGCGGCGCTGCTCGGCACGTTCCGGGAGGCGGTGCTGGACGAGCCGGAACTGGCGGGGGTGGCCGCGCGGCTGGACCGGCGGCTGGTGGTGGACTCCTCGCGGGGGGAGGAGACGGAACTGTTCGCCACGGCCGTGCTGATGGAGATCCCCTGCGACGGGCCGGACGGGGAGCCGGGCGACGGGTCGGGCGGGAAGGTCACGACGCGGGTGCTGAGCTGCGGCCACCCCCCTCCGC
This sequence comes from Streptomyces tamarix, assembly GCF_032423885.1. NCBI lineage: Bacteria > Bacillati > Actinomycetota > Actinomycetes > Kitasatosporales > Streptomycetaceae > Streptomyces > Streptomyces tamarix. Next base: position 45,933 of record NZ_JAWCTQ010000018.1, read on the forward strand.
TCCTGGTGACGCGGGGAGGGGCGCGGGAGGTCGAGGTGGAGTCGGGCCCGCCGCTCGGGCTGGGTCTGACGGAGTTCGCGGCACCGGTGCCGGTGACCGTGCCGCTGGAGCCGTCGTGCGTGCTGCTGGCGCACACGGACGGGGTGACGGAGGCGCGCAACGCGGCCGGGCAGTTCTACCCGCTGATGGAGCGGATCCGGCCGGAACTCGACCCCGTGGCGCTGGTGCGGTCCGTGTGGCGGGACCTGTCGTCGTACACCAGCGAGATCGTCGACGACGTGGCGCTGCTGGCGCTGCGGGTGAGTCCCCGCGACTGAGCGCCGCACCCGCGTCCTCACCCCGACCCTGAGCGCCGCCGCCGTCGCCGGCCTGGCCGGCTTCGTCGGCTTCATCGGCTTCATTCGGCTTCGGCGCGTACGTGCTCGACGAGGAGTCGCGGGAGGAGCGGCAGCAGGAGGCCGCGGCCAGGCCCCATCGAGGACGGGAAGCCGTGGGACGGGAAGCCGTGGGACGCGAAGGAGCTGGGCCGCGACCACGTCACGCGGGCCGTGACGTACCCGATGCAGCCGCCGGTCGGCGGTGACCGCCACCAGGTCTGGACGGACTGCGACGGCACCGTCCACGAGGAGCCCGCCCCCGGGGTGGACGCCGTCCACTCGCCGGAGCACGGCGCGGTGGGGGTGACGTACGGCGGCAAGGCCCCGGAGGACGCCGTCGAGGCGCTGGAGGAGAAGGTCGCCCGGACGCCGTACGCGCACGACGATGAGCCCGGTCCCGGACCGGGCGGGCGCGATCACGCTGTCGGCGCGGGGCGAGCAGGTCACCGTGGACGAGCCGACGACCCGCGCGTGAACCGGTTCCTCGCCGCGTACGCCCAGGGCCCGTGGACGCCCGAGCCGGGCGCGGCGTGCACGGGCGGGACGAACGGGACGGCGGGACGGTGACCCGTACGGGCCCGGGCCGGGTCGTCCGGCCTGCGGCGGGGGGCGGTGGTGTCGGCGCTGCCGTTCGCGGGGTGGGCCACGGTCACGGCGCCGGGCCGGGACGCCGGGCGGCCGCAGCGGTCGCGGGGGTGGAGGGGCGCGTCCAGAATGGAGGGGCTCGGGGAGACGACGTACGCCCTTGACGGAGGAACGCACCCCATGACCACCGCCCGAGACATCATGCACCCCGGGGCCCACTGGATCCCCGCCCACGAGACCCTGGACCGTGCCGCGCAGGTGATGCGCGAGCAGGGCGTGGGCGCACTGCCCATCGCCGACGAGAACGAGCGGCTCTGCGGGATCGTCACGGACCGCGACATCGTCGTCAAGTGCGTGGCCGCGGGCCACGACCCGTCGCGTGTGGCGTGCGGCGACGTGGCGGAGGGCACCCCCCGCTGGATCGACGCGAACGCGGACGTGAACGAGGTGCTGCGCGAGATGCAGGGCCACCGGATCAAGCGCCTCCCGGTCATCGACAACAAGCGGCTGGTCGGCATCATCAGCGAGGCCGACCTCGCGCGGCACCTGCCGCAGGACAAGGTCGCAGAGTTCGCCCAGGGCGTGTACGCGCGGGGCTGACCCGGCGCGGGCCTGACCCGGTACGGACCTGTCCCGGCGGGGCGGACGCCCGTCCGGCCTCACCCGCCCCGTCCGGCTCACCGACCCCGTCCGGCTCACCGGCCCGGCGGGTGGAGGACCGCCTCGGCGACCGCGCCGGGGCGGTCCAGCATCATCAGGTGGCCCGCGCCCCGTACGAGGGTGAAGCGGGCGTCCAGCGCGGCGGCGAGGCCCCGCTGGCGGGCCGTCCAGCGGTCGGTGCCGTCCGGGGAGTCCGGCGCGGCCAGCACCGTGACGGGGAGCGCCCGGGGCAGCGGACGGCGGGCGCGCAGGGCGAGCACCCCGGCGGCGACGGCCCGGTAGTGCGCGTTCTCCAGGAGGGCGCCGTCCAGGACCCGGCGAGTGCGGTAGCAGCGGCGCACCCGCTCGCGGCCGGCCGGGTCGAGCGCGCGCCCCGCGCGGGAGAGGCGGACCAGCGCGCGCCGGGCGTACGGGCCGAGCGCGGCGGGGGCGCCCGTAGCGGTGAGCAGGGCGCCCGCGGTGCGGGCCAGGGTCGTGTGGAGCGCGGCGGTGCGCGGGGCGGGCGGGCGCGCGTGCTCCTCCACGGACGCGTCGGCCAGGACCAGCGCCGCCGTCCGCGCCGGGTGCAGCCGGGCGAACGCCTCCGCGTGGAGCCCGGCGAGGGAGTGCCCGACCACGGTCACCCGTTCGCCGCCCATCCCCAGCGCGTCCAGCAGGGCCGCGATCCGGTCCGCCTCGCCCCGCGCGGTCGGCGCCGCCCCGGCCGGGCCGCTCAGCCCGTGGCCGGGCCGGTCGAAGCGGACGACCGTGCGGTGCGGCGCCAGCAGCGGCACCACGGGGTCCCAGTCGAACCAGCACAGCCCCAGCCCGGCGCTCAGCACGCACACCGGCCCCGAGCCCTCGACGACCACGTGGTGGGGCACGCCCCCGACCCGGACGAAGCGGCTCACCGGCGCCGCCCCCTGCGGCGCGGCAGCGACCGGGCCAGCAGGAGCAGCCAGACCGCCACCAGCAGCAGTTGCGCGCGCTGGCCGGCACCCAGCGCCCAGTGGCCGCGCCCCGCCTCGAACGCGGCGACCGCGACGAGCGTCCAGGCCGTGGCGGCGAGCTCCAGCACGACGAGGACCGGTCCCGTACGGGCGAGGGGTGGCCACCAGCCGTAGCGGCGGGCGGCGACGGTGAGCGCGACGACCGCCGTGACGGCGCCCGCCATCGCGAGGCCGGAGCTCACGGCGTGCGCGGCGTGCGCGGCCGGGACCAGGCCGGCGTCCTCGCGGGCCGCGCACGCGGCGTCGGCGGTGGGCGCGCAGCTGAGCGGCAGCCGGGAGTCGACGGCGGTGGCCGCGCCGAACACGGCGAGGGCCGCCCATCCGGCGACCGCCCAGAACCGGCGCCCGGCCGCGGCCAGCCCGGGCAGCGCGGCGGCCAGCAGCAGGACGCCCGCGACCAGGTCGGCGGTGCGGAACAGGGCGCCCAGCGGTTGGTCGGCGGCGGCCAGTTCGCTGACGTACGACCGGAGGGGGTCCAGGCCGGTGGCGAGCGGCAGTTCGACGACCCAGGCGCTGTAGGACAGGGCGCCCAGGACGAGGAGGGCCGCGACCGGCCACCCCGGCCGCCCCGGCGCTTCCGGCCGCCCCGGTGCCCCCGGCCCGGCGGGGGCGGGGCGCGCGGTCCCGGCGGCGCGACGGGCTCCCGCGCCCCGCACGCCCCGCGGGGGCAGGCTTCGCCCCATGGCCACCGGGGCGGGCGGACGGCGCGCGGGCGGCGCGCCGGGGTACGGGGGGCTGCTCGCCGCCCTGCTGCTCGGCATCGTGACGATGCGCACGTGGGGCCGTCCTTCGGAGCATGCGGGTGCGCGCTCGGTGGCGGCGCCCGCCCACGGCCCGGTGCCCCGACGTCCTCCGGGTCCCGGCCGCGCACGGGGCCCCGGCGCCTGACGCCCCTGAAGACGCGCCGCCGGGCGGTTTGGATGCGGCCCCGGTGCGCCCCGCCCCGATCGGCACGCCCGGAGCCGCCCCGGCCGGACCCGGCGCGCTGCGGCTGTCGCGGCACGGCCGGAGCGCGGCACGCGACCCCGGCCCGCACGGTCCGTCGCAGGGCCGGTGCGCACGGTCCCCCGCAGGGCCGGTGCGCACGGACCGCCGCAGAGCCGGGGCCCGCGGCCTGCCGCGAAGCCGGTGCCCGGCACCCCACGGCTCCCGCCCCGCCCCACTCCGCCCCGCTCCGCCCCGGCGTGCGGCCCTCGCAGAAGCCCCCGTACCGCAGGCCCCGGGACAGCACGACAGGACGCCCGCCCCGACCCGACACAGTCCTCGCAGAAGCCCCCGTACCGCAGGCCCGGGGACGGGCGCGGCACGGCGCCCGCCCGTGTCCCCCCGCTCCCCCGCCCCGCCTCCCCAGGACATCGCGTCGATTTGACGATTAGACTGGGGACGTGCCTCAACTACGCCTCGCCCTGAATCAGATCGACTCGACCGTCGGCGACCTCGCCGGCAACGCCGAGACGATCGTGCACTGGACCCGGCACGCCGCCGAGCAGGGGGCGCACCTCGTCGTGTTCCCGGAGATGGCGCTGACCGGGTACCCCGTCGAGGACCTCGCCCTGCGGTCGTCGTTCGTGGAGGCGTCCCGCGCCGGGCTGCGCGCGCTCGCCGCCCGGCTCGCCGCCGAGGGCTTCGGGGACCTGCCGGTGGTCGTCGGCTACCTGGACCGCTCCGAGCGGGCCCGGCCGAAGTACGGCCAGCCCGCCGGCGCGCCGCAGAACGCCGCCGCCGTGCTGCACGGCGGCGGGGTGGCTCTGACCTTCGCCAAGCACCACCTGCCGAACTACGGCGTCTTCGACGAGTTCCGCTACTTCGTGCCGGGCGACACGCTGCCGGTCGTCCGGGTCCGCGGCGTGGACGTGGCGCTGGCGATCTGCGAGGACCTGTGGCAGGACGGCGGGCGCGTCCCGGCCGCCCGCAGCGCGGGCGCCGGGCTGCTGGTGTCGATCAACGCCTCGCCGTACGAGCGGAACAAGGACGACACGCGGCTGGAGCTGGTCCGCAAGCGCGCCCAGGAGGCCGGCTGCACCACCGCGTACCTGGCGATGATCGGCGGCCAGGACGAGCTGGTCTTCGACGGCGACTCGATCGTCGTCGACGCCCACGGCGAGGTCGTCGCCCGCGCCCCGCAGTTCGCCGAGGGCAGCGTCGTCCTCGACCTCGACCTGCCCGCCGCGGCCGGCGAGCCGGCCGCCCACGGGCAGCGGGTCGACGACGGGCTGCGCGTCGAGCGCGTCGTGCTGTCCGAGGAGCCGCTTCCCGCGTACGAGCCGGAGCTGACCGGCGGCTACGCGGACCGCCTCGACGACGACGAGGAGGTCTACACGGCGCTGGTCGTGGGCCTGCGCGCGTACGCCGCGAAGAACGGCTTCCGGTCCGCGCTGATCGGCCTGTCCGGCGGCGTCGACTCGGCGCTGGTCGCCGCGATCGCCTGCGACGCGCTGGGCGCGCGGAACGTGTACGGCGTGTCGATGCCGTCGAAGTACTCGTCGGAGCACTCCAGGAGCGACGCGGCCGAGCTGGCGCGCCGTACCGGGCTGAACTTCCGCACCGTGCCGATCGAGCCGATGTTCGACGCGTACATGGGGTCGCTGGGGCTGACGGGGCTCGCCGAGGAGAACCTCCAGTCGCGGCTGCGCGGCACCCTGCTGATGGCCCTCTCCAACCAGGAGGGCCACATCGTCCTCGCGCCGGGCAACAAGTCCGAGCTGGCGGTGGGCTACTCGACGCTGTACGGCGACTCGGTGGGCGCGTACGGGCCGATCAAGGACGTGTACAAGACGACGGTGTTCCGGCTGGCGAGGTGGCGCAACCGGGCCGCCGAGGAGCGCGGCCAGACCCCGCCGATCCCGGAGGGCACCCTCTCCAAGCCGCCCAGCGCCGAGCTGCGCCCGGGCCAGGTCGACACGGACTCGCTGCCGGACTACGACGTGCTCGACCGGATCCTGGAGCTGTACGTGGACCGGGACCGGGGCAAGGACGCGATCGTCGCGGCGGGCTTCGACGAGGAGCTGGTGGCGCGGACGCTGCGGATGGTGGACGCCGCCGAGTACAAGCGGCGCCAGTACCCGCCGGGCACGAAGATCTCCGCGAAGGGCTTCGGTAAGGACCGGCGGCTGCCCATCACCAACCGGTGGCGCGAGTCGACGGCGTCGTCCCGGGGCTGACGGCACGCGCGAAGGGGGTCTTCCGCCGGCGGGAGGCCCCCTTCGCGCGTCAGCGCGCCTCCGCGGGCGCCGGCCCGCGGCGCGGCGCGTCAGAACGTGACGCGGGCCGCGATCGGCAGGTGGTCGCTGTCGGTGCGCGGCAGGGACCAGGAGGCGACCGGTTCGACGCCCCGGACCAGGATCTGGTCGATGCGGGCCATCGGGAAGCCGGCCGGCCAGCTGAAGCCCATGCCGTCGCCGGCGGCTCCCTGCGTGGAGCGCATCTGGGACGTGACGGCGTTCAGGGACCGGTCGTTCATGGTGCCGTTGAGGTCGCCGAGGAGGATCACCCGGCGGTGGGGTTCGGCGGCGATGGCCTCGCCGAGCCGGTCGGCGCTGCGGTCGCGCTGGTTGGCGGTGAACCCGGCGTCCAGCTTGACCCGCACGGACGGCAGGTGGGCGACGTACACCGCGACGGGCCCCTCGGGCGCGAAGACGGTGGCGCGCATGGCGCGGGTCCAGCCGAGCCGGATGTCGACGGGACGGCTGTCGCCGAGCGGGTACCGGCTCCACAGGCCGACCGTGCCGCGCACCGAGTGGTACGGGTACGCGCCGGCCAGCGCCTCCTCGTACACGGGCACCATCGCGGGCTTCAGCTCCACCAGGGCCAGCACGTCCGTCTCCGAGGCGGCGACGGCGCGGGCGGTGCCCTCGGGGTCCGGGTTGTCGGCGTTCACGTTGTGCGAGACGACCATGAGGTCGCCGCCGGCGCCGTTCTTGTCCGTGACGAGGCCGCCGAAGAGGTTCAACCACACGACGGCCGGGACGAGGACGGCGATCAGCGCGGTGGCCGAGCGGCGCAGCAGCGCGAGGCCGGTCAGGAGCAGCACGCACAGGCCGAACCAGGGCAGGAACGTCTCGATGAGGCTGCCCAGGTTGCCGATGGCGTTGGGGATGTGGCGGTGCAGGCCCATCAGCAGCGCGAGCAGGAGCGCGCACGCGGACAGCACCGTGCCGCGCCGCCAGACGCCGGGGCCCCGCCACCGGCGGGCGACCGCCGAGCGGACCCGGGATCCCGCGCGCCGGTCCTCCGCGGCGCCGCTCCCCGTCTCCGTCATGCCGTCCACCCGCGCCATTCCGTCGTCCTCACGTGCCTCTGGTTCCTTCGCGTGCCGAATCCCGACCCTAGGGGATCGTCCGGGGATCACCGCACGGCCGTACTGCTTGGGGGACGAAGGCGGCCCCCGGGCGGGTTCCTGGGGGTACGGGCAGCGGGCGGGTTGTAACGAAACGCGCACATTCACGATCGGGACCGGTGGCCGGGGCGGGACGAGGGCCCGCGAGGGCGGGGCGAGGGGCCGCAGGGACCGGGATCCGCGAGAGGGCCGGCCGGGAACCCGCGGGAGTGGCGCGGCGGCGCCTCCCGAACGCGTACGGCTGCCCCGAGCCCGGCCGGCCGGGCCGGTGGAGCCCGCGCCGCGCCGCCCCGGGCGCACACGGCTGCCGGGCGCGAGGACGTCCACGCCGACAAGGCGCCGGACGCCTCCCCCGGCGCGTACGGCTACCGGGGGACCGCCTCCCGCGCGCCGCCCTCCGCCGCCCGCTCCCGGCCCCCCGGTGCCGGGCGGCGGCCCGGCAGGAACGCGGCGACCACCGCCGCCCCCAGCGCGGCGACGCAGGCCGCGCACAGGGCCGTCACGTGCATCGCCGCCAGGAACGCCGCGTGCGCCGGGGCGACCAGCGCCTCCCCCGCCGGGCCGAGCTGCCGCGCGGCGGCGAGGGTGGCCTCGACGGACTCGCCCGCCGCCGCCCGCTCGCCCGGCGGCACGGCGCCCAGGTGCCCCTCGATGCGGCCCCGGTAGACGGCCGACAGCAGCGAGCCGAGCACGGCCACGCCGAGCGCCCCGCCGATCTGCCGGAACGTGTTGTTGACGGCCGACCCGGAGCCGGCCTTCTCGCGCGGCAGGGCCTGCATCACGGCGACCGTCACGGGCGGCATGACGTGGGCCATGCCCGCGCCCTGGGCGAACAGCACCAGCTCCACCACCCACACCGGCGTGCCCGTGTCGAAACCGGCGAACGCGGCCAGGCACGCGGCCACCACCAGCAGCCCCGCCGCACACACCGTGCGCGCCCCGAACCGCCGCACCACCAGCCGGGAGCGCGGCGCGAACAGGAGCTGCGTCACCGCCAGCGGCAGGAGCAGCAGCCCGGCCTGGAGCGGGCTGAAGCCGCGCACGCTCTGCAGGTAGAACACCGAGACGAAGGTCACGCCCATCAGGGCGAAGAAGACCAGCGCGATCCCGCCCACCGCCGCCGAGAAGACGGGCTTGCGGAAGTACGCCATGTCGAGCGCCGGGTGCGGGCTGCGCCGCTCGTGGACGACGAACCCGACCAGGACCAGCACCCCGCCCACGACGGGCAGCAGCACGGTCGGTTCGGTCAGGTCGGCCAGCTCGCCGCCCCGGATGATGCCGAACACCAGCAGCACCAGGCCGACGATCGACAGCGCCACCCCGCCCGGGTCGACCCGCCCGGGCGCGGGGTCGCGGGACTCCGGCACCAGCAGCGCCACGGCGACCAGCGAGACCGCCACGACCGGCACGTTGACCAGGAAGATCGACCCCCACCAGAAGTGCTCCAGCAGGAGCCCTCCCAGGACCGGGCCGACCGCGATGGCCACGCCGACCGCGCCGACCCACACGCCGATGGCCCGCGGCTGCTCGTCGCGCTCGAAGACGTTCATCAGGATGGCGAGCGTCGCCGGCATCACGAACGCGGCCCCGAACCCCATCACCGCCCGGTAGGCGACCAGCTCGACCGGCGAGTCCGCGAAGGCGGCCAGCGCCGAGGAGATCCCGAAGACCACCGTGCCGAACAGCAGCGTCCTGCGGCGGCCCAGCCGGTCGCCGAGGAGGCCCGCCGTGAACAGCAGTCCCGCGAAGACCAGGGCGTACGCGTTGACGGCCCACTCCAGCTGGCTCTGGGTGGCGCCGATCCCGACGGGCGGCGGGCTCGCGACGGTCTTCACCGCCACGTTGAGGATCGAGTTGTCCAGCACCACGAACAGCAGGCTCAGCATCAGCACCGCGAGGATCGCCCAGCGGCGCCGGTGCACGTCCGGCGGCACCTCCGGCACCCGGTCCGGTACGCCGTCGTGGGAGGGGCGCGGGGCGTGCGGCGGGGGCGGGGGCCGGTCCATGGGCCCACCGTAGGACGGATTCCGGGACGGCGCCGTCCCGGATTGCTCCCCCCGCGTGCTCCCCCACTTCCCCCCGTACGGCACGAAGTGCCACCATGGACGTGGTCCGGGGACGCCGTCAGGGCGCCTCGAGATGACGAAGGAGCCGTTTCACATGACGCTTCAGCCTGCCCGGAAACAGCCCGGCGACAGCAGCGCGGAGCAGGGCGCCACCCACCCCAGGGCGCTGTACGGCGGTAAGGGCACGCGCCGCATCACCGTCCACGACATCGCCGCCGCCAAGGAGCGCGGCGAGAAGTGGCCCATGCTGACCGCGTACGACGCGATGACGGCGTCGGTCTTCGACGAGGCCGGCATCCCGGTCCTCCTCGTCGGCGACTCCATGGGCAACTGCCACCTCGGCTACGAGACCACCGTGCCCGTCACGATGGACGAGATGGCCCTCCTGTCCGCCGCCGTCGTCCGGGGCACCAGGCGCGCCCTCGTCGTCGGCGACCTGCCGTTCGGCTCCTACCAGGAGGGCCCCGTACAGGCCCTGCGGTCGGCGACGCGGCTGGTGAAGGAGGCCGGCGTCGGCGCGGTCAAGCTGGAGGGCGGCGAGCGCTCGCTGCCCCAGACGCGGATGCTGGTCCAGGCCGGGATCCCGGTGATGTCCCACCTCGGCCTGACCCCGCAGTCCGTGAACACCATGGGCTACCGGGTGCAGGGCCGCGCCGACGAGGACGCGCACCGGCTGCTGCGGGACGCCAAGGCGGCGCAGGACGCGGGCGCGTTCGCGGTCGTCCTGGAGCTCGTACCGGCCGAGCTGGCCGCCGAGGTCACCCGCTCCCTGCACATCCCGACGATCGGCATCGGCGCGGGCCCGGACACGGACGCGCAGGTCCTGGTGTGGACGGACATGGCCGGCCTGACCGGCGGCAAGGTGCCGCGCTTCACCAAGCAGTACGCCGATCTGCGCCGCACCCTGGGCGACGCGGCGCAGGCGTTCGCGCAGGACGTCGCCGGCGGCGCGTTCCCCGCCGAGGAGCACACCTTCCACTGAGCCGCCCCGCCGAGGAGCGCACCCTCCACCGAGCCACTGCGGCACGGACGACAGCCCGCCGACTTCCCCCATCGGCGGGCTGTCGGCACGCCGCGGCCCCGCCGCCGGCGAGGGGCCCCTCCGGCCCGGTCCGCCCTCCGGCGCGGGGCGGTACGGTCGTCGTCCCCGACCGAGGAGGCTCCGCCCGTGGCCGTCGCAGCACCCCGCCGGATCAGCCCCGTGTTCCTCGGGATCGCCGCCGTCACCGCGGTCGCCGGATGGGCGGTCTGGAGCCGCCCCGGGGCCGGGCCCGGGCTCGGCGTCGCGGTGTTCCTGTTCGTCACCGGGGCGTGGGTCGTGTCGCTGTGCCTGCACGAGTACGCGCACGCCCGGACCGCGCTGCACGGCGGCGACGCGTCCGTGGCGGCGAGGGGCTACCTGACGCTGGACCCGCTGAAGTACACCCACGCCGTGCTGAGCGTCCTGCTGCCGGTGCTGTTCCTGGTGATGGGCGGGATCGGGCTGCCGGGCGGGGCCGTGTTCGTCGAGCGGCACCGCATCCGGGGCCGTCTGCGGCTCAGCCTGGTCTCGGCGGCGGGGCCGCTGGCGAACGCGCTGTTCGCGCTCGGGTGCGCGGCGCCGTTCTGGCTGGGCGCGCTCGACGGCGTCCCGGTGGGCTTCCGGTTCGCGCTGGCGTTCGTGGCGCTGCTCCAGGTGACGGCGGCGGTCCTGAACGCCCTGCCGGTGCCGGGGCTCGACGGGTACGGGGTGGTGGAGCCGTGGCTGCCGGAGCGGGTCCGGCGGGGGGTCGAGCCGTTCGCGCCGTACGGGCTGCTCGCCGTGTTCGTGCTGCTGCTCGCGCCGGAGGTGAACCAGGTGTTCTTCGGCCTGGTCGACGGGGTGCTCGGCGCGCTGGGCGTCGCCGGGGCGGAGTCGTCCTGCGGACGGGACCTCTACCGCTTCTGGCAGGAGGCCGACCCGGTCTGCGCGTTCCTCGTGGACGTCACCCGGTGACCTGGCGGGAGCGCCGCCAGTAGTACCAGGACATGTTGGAGGAGACACCGGCGAGCAGCACCCACACGATGCCGAGCCAGTTGCCCTGGACGAACGAGACCACGGCCGCGACGGCGGCGAGGACGCAGACGGCGAGCGCGTAGAGGGCGAGGCGGGGCATGGGGGTCGGCTCCTGTCCGGTGCGGGGGGCGGTCCCGTCCAGTGTCCCCCATGCGCCCCGGTGGCCCGCTCAGCGGTCCCGCGTCTCCTGGACGTCGGTGACGCGCAGCCCGGCGTGGGCCTTGTAGCGGCGGTTGACGGCGATCAGGTTGGCGACGAGCGACTCGACCTGGTGGGCGCCCCGGAGCCGGCCCGCGTAGACGCCCCGCATGCCGGGGATCCGGGCGGCGAGGGCCTGCACGAGGTCCGTGTCGGCGCGCTTCTCGCCGAGGACCATCACGTCCGTGTCGATCTCGTCGACCGTCTCGTCCTGGAGCAGCACGGCCGACAGGTGGTGGAACGCGGCGGTCACCCGCGACTCGGGGAGCAGCGCGGCGGCCTGCTGGGCGGCGCTGCCCTCCTCCGGCTTGAGCGCGTACGCGCCCTGCTTGTCGAAGCCGAGCGGGTTCACGCAGTCGACGACGAGCTTGCCGCGCAGCTCCTCGCGCAGCGCCGCGAGGGTCGCGGCGTGGCCCTCCCAGGGCACGGCCACGATCACGATGTCGCTGCGACGGGCGCACTCGGCGTTGTCGGTGCCCTCGACGCCGAGGCCCAGTCCGGCGGCGGCCTCGCGGGCCCGCTCCGCGGCGCGCGAACCGATGATCACCTTCTGGCCCGCGCGGGCCAGCCGGTAGGCGAGGCCGCGCCCCTGGTCACCGGTGCCGCCGAGGACGCCGACGACGAGGCCGGACACGTCGGGCAGGTCCCAGGGGTCCCGGGCTGGCTTCTTGGTCTCCGTCTCACTCATGGTGCCGACACTACGTGCCACCACCCCCGTACGGGTGACGGGCCCGCGAAGCGCCGCGCCGGGCGGGCCGGGGCGGGCAGGATGCGGCGCCATGGATGCCGTACGGGTCGCCCTGCTCCGTGACGTGCTCGCCGGGACCGCGTGGCCGGCGGCGGCGCGCGGCTTCGCGGGGGCGCTGCGCTCGTCCGTCACGCGGCACGGCGGCGGGCTGCTGCTGGTGGGCACCGCGGAGTACGAGCCGTGGCACCTGGCCGCGCACCTGGTGGACGAGGCGATGTGGGCGGGCCTTCCGGAGTTGGCGCCCACTCTCGTACGGCACCGGGTGCGGCCCTCGGACCCGGCGCACCTGGCGGTGGGGCTGGGCCGGCTGGAGGCGGCCGGGCGGGGCGCGACGCTGCTGGTCGTGGCGCCGGACCGGCCGGACGGCGGCCTGCTGGAGCGGGTGCACGGGGCGCGGCGGGCCGGGGCGACGGTGCTGTCGCTGGACGGCGGCGACCGGGAGGTCCACGGCCTGGCGCACGAGTCGCTCACCGTCGACCCGGCGCGCGACGAGGGCGTCGACCTGGACACGGTGCAGCACCTGGTGAGCGCGGCGGCCGGGGAGAACAGCCTGCCCGCGCCCCGGGGCCGAGCCCGGCTGCGCGACCGGCTGTCCCGGCTCGCCGACCACCTGACGTCGCCGCCGCCCACGCGCTGGTAGGCGCGCGCCGGTAAAACCGGTTGCCCGGGGCAGCGGCCCGCGCGCAGCATGGCGCCCCGTGACCTCGAAGCTGTCCGCCGTGCTGCCCGACCTCTCCCCCTGGCGGGCCTCGCGCGACTTCCGTCTGCTGTGGGTGCAGGGGCTCGTCGCCTACTTCGGCAGTTTCACGGCGATGGTCGCGCTGCCGCTCCAGATCAAGGAGCTCACCGGTTCGCCGTTCGCCGTGGGTGCCATGGGCGCGGTCGAGCTGGTCCCGCTGGTCGTGTTCGGCCTGTACGGGGGCGCGCTCGCCGACGCGGTCGACCGGCGGCGGATGATCCTCGCCACGGAGGCGGGGCTGGCGCTGCTCGCCGCCGTCCTGCTGCTGAACGCGCTGCTGCCCGAGCCGATGCTGTGGCCGCTGTACGCCGTGGCGGCCGGGGTCTCCGCGATGGCCGGGCTCCAGCGGCCCGCGCTGGACGCGCTGATCGCCCGGATCGTGCCGCACGACCAGCTCCCGGCCGCCGCCGCGCTCAACGCGCTGCGCTGGCAGTTGGGCGCCGTCGCCGGGCCCGCGCTGGCGGGCCTCGTCGTGGCGTACGCGGGGCACGGCACGGCGTACGCCACGACGGTGTGCTGCTTCGCCGTGTCCGTGCTGCTGTGCCTGCGCCTCTCCCCCGCCCCGCCCGTGAGCGGCGCGGGCGGGCCGTCGCTGCGGGGCATCGCGGAGGGCGCGCGGTACGCCTGGTCGCGGCCCGTGCTGCTCGGCACGTACGCGGTCGACCTCGCCGCGATGCTGCTGGCGTACCCGCCGACGCTGTACCCGTTCCTCGCGGACGAGCTGGGTGCCCCGTGGTCGCTGGGGTTGATGTACGCGGCGGGGTCCGCGGGGTCGGTGGTGCTCACCCTGACGAGCGGGTGGACGTCCCGGGTGCGGCGGCACGGGCTGATGGTGGTGGTCGGCGCCGCCGGGTGGGGGCTGGCGGTCGCGGGCGCCGGCTGGTTCGACGACGTGTGGGTGGTGCTGCTGTGCCTGGCGGTGGCGGGCGCGGGCGACATGCTGAGCGGCCTCGGCCGGTCGACGATCTGGAACCAGACGATCCCCGACCACCTGCGGGGGCGGCTGGCCGGGATCGAGGTGCTGTCGTACAGCGTGGGCCCGCAACTGGGGCAGGTGCGGGCGGGCGCCATGGCCGGGTGGACCGGCACGCGCGGGGCCGTGTGGGGCGGCGGGCTGGCGTGCGTCGCGGCGGTGGGGCTGCTGGCCGCGGCGCTGCCGCGGCTCGTGTCGTACGACGCCGCGACCGACCCCGACGCGCGGCGCCGGCGGGCGGCCGGGGCGCCGTAGGGCCCGGTGGGAGACCTCGGCGGGCACCGCGGCCACCTCGTCGGACGGCCCGCGCGTCACGGGGCCGCACCCGCCGAGCCCGCCCGGCACACCGGCGGTCCGGCGGCCCGGCGGTCCGGGCGCGGCTATCCCTCCCGGGGCCCCGTTCCGGGGGTGTCGTGCCAGCGGGGGTCGGTCTCCCACTGGGCGTTCCGCTCGCGCGCGGTCTCCATCGCGTGCCCCGCCGCCTCCGGCGACGCGTAGGGGCCGAACCTGTCCTTCGCGGGGCACTCCGGCCCCTCCTCCACCTTCCGGTGCTCCAGGCAGTAGTACCACTCGCCCGGTTTGCCCGCCGTGCGCTTCTTGAACAGGGCCATGTCCCGCTCCTTCCTCTGTCGCCATGGTGCCCCGGCCCGCCCTGGTTAGACTCGCTGGCATGTCTGGCCAGTCGCTGCTCGTCCCGGGGGAGCTGTCCCCCATCCGTTCCGTCCCCGGATCCATCCGGCGGCCCGAGTACGTCGGGAAGCCCGCTCCGAAGCCGTACGACGGCCCCGAGGTCCAGGACTCCGACACGATCGAGCGGATGCGCATCGCGGGCCGCATCGCCGCGCGGGCGATGGAGGAGGCCGCCAAGCACATCGCGCCCGGCGTCACCACCGACGAGCTGGACCGCGTCGCCCACGAGTACATGTGCGACCACGGCGCCTACCCCTCGACGCTGGGCTACCGGGGCTTCCCCAAGTCGCTGTGCGCCTCGGTCAACGAGGTCATCTGCCACGGCATCCCCGACTCGACCGTCCTGCGGGACGGCGACATCGTGAACCTGGACGTCACGGCGTACATCCACGGCGTCCACGGCGACAACAACGCCACGTACCTGTGCGGCGACGTCGACGAGGAGTCGCGGCTGCTCGTCGAGCGGACCCGCGAGGCGCTCAACCGGGCCATCAAGGCCGTCAGGCCGGGCCGGCAGGTCAACGTGATCGGGCGCGTCATCGAGTCGTACGCCAAGCGCTTCGGCTACGGCGTCGTGCGGGACTTCACCGGGCACGGCATCAGCTCGTCGTTCCACTCCGGCCTGATCATCCCGCACTACGACTCGCCGCACGCCACGACCGTGATGCGGCCCGGCATGACCTTCACGATCGAGCCGATGCTGACGCTGGGCACCCACGAGTACGACATGTGGGAGGACGGCTGGACCGTGGTGACGAAGGACCGCAAGCGGACCGCGCAGTTCGAGCACACGCTCGTGGTGACGGACGGCGGGGCGGAGATCCTCACGTTGCCCTGACGTCCCCGAGGGGTACCGTTTTACCGACAGGCCGTCGGAAAGCAGGTGACTTGGGCACGCCCAAGCAGGAGGATCGGGTGCGGCGGCGCCCCGGCGCGCACGCGTGACAGCGCGCGCCGGCGCCGCACGCCCGCTCGTCCACCACGCGACTTTCCGCCCCATCGGTCCCCGGAGGCCCGCCTTGGACGCCAGCGCCACCCCCGCCGCCATCCCCTTCTCGACCCTCATCCGCACCGCGTCCCAGGGGGCGCACACGGAGGCCGAGAACTCGACCTTCATGAGCGACCTGCTCGGCGGTCGCCTGGGAGTGGACGCCTTCGCCCGCTACACCGAGCAGCTGTGGTTCGTGTACCGGGCCCTGGAGGCCGCCGCGGACGGGCTGGCCGACGACCCGGTCGCCGGGCCCTTCATACGGCCCGAGCTGTACCGCACCCGGGAGCTGGAGCGGGACCTCGCGCACCTGCGGGGCGCCGGCTGGCGGACCCTCGCCTCGCCGCTGCCGTCGACCGCCGCGTACGCCGCCCGCGTCGAGGAGTGCGCCCGCACCTGGCCGGCGGGGTACGTCGCCCACCACTACACGCGCTACCTCGGCGACCTCTCCGGCGGCCAGGTCATCCGCGACCGGGCGGAGCGCCAGTGGGGCTTCGCGCGCAAGGGCGACGGCGTCCGCTTCTACGTCTTCGACGCCATCGCCAACCCGGCGGCGTTCAAGCGCGCCTACCGCGAGCTGCTGGACTCGGTGGACGTCGACGACCTGGAGAAGCAGCGGATCGTCGACGAGTGCAGGCGCGCCTTCGCCTTCAACACGGCCGTCTTCCGCGAGCTGGGCGAGGAGTACCCGCTCAGCGCGTGAGCGGCCCGGAGCCGAGGTGGCGGACCCGTCCGCCCAGTTCGATCACGCCGTCGGGGCCCGGGGCCGTCATGATCTGCGAGCCCCGGCCCTGCGTGATGTTCAGGGCCCGGCCCAGCAGCGCCGTCAGCAGCAGCGCCGCCGCGCCCGTCGCCTCGTCCTCGTCCACGCCGTCGCCCCGGCCGGGGAAGGCGCGGGCGCGGACCCGCCCGGCGGCCTCCTCCTCCCACGCCCAGGCGTACAACCTCCCCCGCTCCGCGGGAGGTGCCCCCACCCCCGGCGGCGGCACGTCCAGCGCCTCCACCTCGGCGGCGGAGCCGTACTGGCGCAGGGTGCGCGGCGGCGCCCACTCGGGGCGCGCCCCGATCCAGGTGAACTCCCCGTCGTGGCGCGCCCACACCTCGCCGACCGGGAGGTCGAGCACCTCCAGGTCGAGCAGCCAGGCGGCGCCGACGACGGGGTGGCCGGCGAAGGGCAGCCGGACGCTCGGCGTGTAGACGTCGAGGACGCCGCGCTCGGGGTCGTCGACGAACACCGTCTCGCTGTGGCCGAGTTCCTTCGCGAGCGCCTGCCGGGACGCCTCGTCGGGGCGGGCGCGGCCGTCGCGTACGACGCCGAGCCGGTTGCCGTGCCGCCCGTCGGGGCCGCAGAAGACGGCCAGGACGTCGTATGCAGTGTTCACCGGGGCATTCAAGCACGGGGTCGGGACGCGGGGCGGGCGTCCGCGGACGGGGCCCGGTCGGTACGGTGGGCGGACCCGCCGCGGAGCACGCCGTCGGCGGGCGCGTGTGCCGGACCCGTCGAAGACCCGTCGAAAGGCTCCCCGTGCTCGGCTCCCATCTGGCAGGGCTGCGCGGCGGCTTGGAGGCCGCCCTGCTCCTCGGACTGCTCGCCGCGTGGCTCGGGCGCGGCCAGGGGGCCGCCGGGGCGCCCGGCCGGGCGGACGGCGGCGGGCGGGCGCTGTGGGGCGGGGCCGCAGCGGCGGCGCTGCTGGCCCTGGGCCTCGGATGGCTGTTCACGTACGGGGACCGGGAGGTGACGCGGGAGGCGGGCACGGTGCTCGGGGGCGTCTTGTCGGTGGCGGCGGCCGGGTGCGTCACGCGGGTGGTGTTCCGGCCGTGCGGGGCGCGCGGCGGACTCGCGGGCGCGGCCGGGTTCCTGGTGGTGGCGCGGGAGGGCCTGGCCACGGCGCTGTTCGTGTGGGCGGCCGTGTCGGCGGCCCTCGACGAGGCCGGGTCGGCGGGCCCGCTGGGCATGGTGCTGCTGGGCCTCGCCGTCGCCGCGCTCCTCGGCTGGGCCGCCCACCTCGGCGTACGGCGGCTGCCGCCGGCCCGGTTCCGCGCCTGGGCGGGCGGCGCGCTGCTCGTCGTCGCGGCGGGGGTGCTGGCGCGGGGGGTGCGCGACCTCCAGGACGCGGGCCCGCTGGGCGGGTTGCTCGCGGACCGGGCGGTCGACCTGGGCGGCGCGGTGTCGCCGGACCACTGGCCGGGGGCGCTGTTGGAGGGTGCCCTCAACGTACGGCCCGACCCGTCGGTGCTCCAGGTCGCGGTGTGGGCCCTGTACCTGGTGCCGGCACTCGTGCTCGCCCTGTCACCGGTAGGGTTCGGTCGGTCGGTGCCGGTCGGGGTCGAGGAGCAGAAGAGAACCGATGCGAGGGCTGGTGAAGGTGCTGGGCCGGGGGTTGGTCCGCAGGGGCCGGCGTCCGCTGTCGGCGGTCGCGGCGGTGGCGGCGCTGACGCTGGCGGCGAGCGGCTGCGTGACGGTGCACGGCGAGCTGGCGGTCGTGCCGACGGCGACCCGCGATGAGGCCGCACGGGCGCTGAAGGACTTCACCGAGGCGTACAACGCCGCCGACAAGGCGTACGACCCGACCCTCGACGCGCACCGGGTGACCGGCTCGCTCGGCGCCATCAACCAGGCCGGTCTGAAGGCGCGGTCGGTGACGGACCCGGACGGCAACCCCCGGCACCAACCGCTGGAGCTGGGCGACGCCAAGTTCGTCATCCCCAAGAAGGCGGGCTGGCCCCGCTGGTTCGTCGCCGACACCGACTCGAACCGGGACACCGACGAGGGCGAGGGCGACAACCGCTGGCTGCTGCTGTTCGTCCGCGAGGGGGCCGACCGGATGTGGGAGGCGGCGCACCTCGCGATCCTCGCCCCCGACCGGGTGCCCGCGTTCCGGACCGACGCGGACGGCTGGGCCGCGCCCGCCCCGGCGGACGGCGCGACGCTGGCGGCGGCCCCCCGCGATCTGGGCCGGGACTACGCCGCGTACATGAAGTCCGGCGAGCCGAAGGTGTTCGCGGACGGCCCGCACACCTCGCGGCTGCGGGAGGACCGCGCGAAGATCGCCAACCGGCCGGGGCTCTCGCTCCAGTTCGCCGACCAGGCCCTGGACACGGGCGCGTTCGCGCCGGTGGGGCTGGTCACCGAGGACGGCGGGGCGCTGGTGTTCTTCTCGAACCGCGTCTACGAGCGGGCCACCACCGCCCGCGGCTACCGGCCCCGGGTGACGCCCGAGGAGAAGCCGCTGCTCACCGGCGAGGTCCGTGACACGCTCACCAAGGAGTGGGTGACGAGCCTGACCGCCCTCGTGAAGCCGGGCCCGGCCGACGCGGACCAGGTGACGATCGTGAACCGCATCCAGGGCGTGACGGCCCTCAAGGGCTCCTGACCCCGGTGCGCCGGCGGGTCAGCGGCACGCGCGCCGGCCGCCGGCGGGTCAGCGGGTCAGCGGGTCAGCGGGTCAGCGGCCACGCCACCGCGTGGTGGCCGTGCCCGTCGTCGTACTGCTCGGCGTGGCGGGCGCAGGCGTCGGTGAGCGCCTCCAGCAGGGTCAGCGGGTCCGGCAGCGGGTGCTCGGGCCCCCGCACCCACTCCACCGCGTGGTCGCCGGGCAGCCGCGCCGGCGGTACGAGGACGTAGCTGCCGCGGCAGTGCCAGCGCAGGCCCGGGTGCTCGTCCATCGTCTCGGGGTGGCAGTCCAGCTCGCAGGGCCACCACTCGTCCTCGTCCTCGGGCGTGCCGCGCGTGGCCGTGAAGAACAGCGCCCGGCCCCCGCCCAGCGCGTCCCCCGACTCCGCGACCGGGCCCACCTCGACGCCCTCGGCGAGCAGCCGCTCCAACGCGGCGCGACCGGCCTCCAACGGAACGTCCAGGACGTCGTGGACCATGCCGGTCGCGGTGATGAAGTTGGCCTGCGGCTGGCCGTGCGCCCACCGCTCGATCTGGGCCCGGTCGGTGGTGGACTGCGTCTGCCAGGCGAAGGAGACGGGGTGGCGGGCGGGCGTGGGACAGCCGATGCGCTCACACGAACAGCGGTAGCCGACCGGGTACGCGGCGGGGGCGAGCGGCAGTCCCGCGGCGGCCGCGGCCAGGAGCAGTTCCTCCCGGCCCGGCGTGTCGGCGGCGGACCTCCTCGGGCGGCGGCGCAGCCACTGCGCGAGTTTGCTCTCCGTGCCGCGGTAGCGGCCGATGCCGTCGCCCATCTATCCCCTCACACCTGCGTACGAGCCCCTGTGGTCCCTGCCATGGTCCCACCATCCCGCGCCGCGGGTGACAGGACTCCTCGACCCGGGGGCGGCCGTCGCGACCGGGCGGGCCGCCGAACCGGCCGGGTTGCCGGATTTCGTCCGGGTATGCCTGTCGTTCGTCCGTCGTTCACCGTGAGGTGGTCCACGCGTCGGGTTCAGCGGGCGGCGATGCCGTGGAGGGCGTACTCGACGAGTTCGTCGGCGTAGGCGTGGGTGAGCGGGCGGGTGCGCAGCAGCCAGCGGTGGGTGAGCGGGCCGACGAACAGCTCCAGGGCGATGCGCGGGTCGACGCCGGGGCGTACGTGGCCGGCCTCCCGGGCGGCGGTGAGGCGCTCCACGTACAACTGGAGCTGGGGCTCCAGGAGCCGCTCGACGAACCGGGCCCCGAGCTCCGGGTCGACGACGCCCTCGGCGGTGAGGGCGCGGGTGGGGGCCTCGAAGCGGGGGTCGTTGAGCTCGTCGACGGTGGCGCGCAGCACCGCCTTGAGGTCGGCGGCGAGGTCCCCGGTGTCGGGCAACCCGCCCGCCGTCTCCGCCTCCGCCCCGCCGGACCGGCCCGCCAGGTCGAGGAACGCGTCGAGGAGGACGGCGCCCTTCGACGGCCACCAGCGGTAGATGGTCTGCTTGCCGACGCCGGCCCGGGCGGCGATGCCCTCGACCGTGGTCCGGGCGTACCCCGCCTCGCCGACGAGGGCGAGGGCGGCGTCGAAGATGGCGCGGCGGGAGCGTTCGCTGCGGCGCGTGGCGTCGGGCGTCCGCGGGGACGCCGCCGGGGGCTCGGACATGGCGGTCAATCTACCAAGGGGGCGGACCGGTACGTCTCGTCTCGGGCCGCTCCGGTGAACCTCCGGTGACCGTGCGTACGGTCCGCTGCGCGCGGGCGCTCCGCGGCGCACCATGGCGGTGCGCGCACACCGCGTGCGCCGGTCGTTCGTGAGGAGCCCCCGTTGCCTCGTGACGCTTCACCCCGCCGCTACCTGATGTGCCCACCCACGCACTTCAGGGTGACGTACTCCATCAACCCCTGGATGGATCCGGCGAAACCGGTCGACCTCCCGCTCGCCCTCGCCCAGTGGGAGGACCTGCGGGACCGCTACCGCGCCCTCGGCCACACCGTCGAACTGCTGGAGCCCCGACCCGGCCTGCCCGACATGGTGTTCGCCGCCAACGGCGCCACCGTCGTCGACGGCCGCGTGCTGGGCGCCCGCTTCCTGTACCCGGAGCGGGCGGCCGAGGCGGAGGCGCACCGCGCCTGGTTCCGCGCCCGCGGCTACCCGGACGTCCACGAGCCCGAGCACGTCAACGAGGGCGAGGGCGACTTCGCCGTCACGGCCTCCTACCTGTTGGCCGGCCGGGGCTTCCGCTCGACGTCCCTGGCGGGCGACGAGGCGCAGGAGTTCTTCGGCAGGCCGGTGATCGGGCTGGACCTGGTGGACCCGCGCTACTACCACCTGGACACGGCGCTGTGCGTCCTGGACGACGCGGCCGACGAGGTCATGTACTACCCGGGCGCGTTCTCGCCCGGCAGCCGCAGGGTGCTGGCCCGGCTGTTCCCCGACGCGCTGGTCGCCGAGGAGGCGGACGCGGCGGCGCTCGGGCTGAACGCCGTGAGCGACGGGCGGCACGTGCTGCTCCCGCAGGCGGCGGTCGGCCTGTTCGCGCCGCTGCGGCGGCGCGGGTTCGAGCCCGTCGGCATGGACCTGGGCGAGCTGCTCAAGGGCGGCGGCAGCGTGAAGTGCTGCACGCAGGAGCTGCGCGGCACCCCGCCCGGCGCGGCCTGACGCGGCGGCCCGGGAGCCGAGGGGCGCGCAGCCGTCAGGCGCGTGCGACGCGCGCCGGGGCGCCGCCCCGTGGTCCGCCCCGTGGAGCCGGAGGGACGCGCGGGGACCGGGAGGGCATGCGGGTGCCGGAAGGCACGCGGGGCCGGGAGGACGCGCGGGGCCGGGAGGACGATCGCGCGCGGGCGCGCGGCGCTGGGCGTCCGTCCTCCCGGCACCCCCTGGCCCCCCGGGGCGGAGCGGGCCCTACCAGGCGTCGCCCCACTCGGCGTCGCGGGCCTCCTTGTACCGCGCGCCGTGCCGCTTGGTGACCGTGTCGCGTCGCAGGCCCTCCTCCGCGGTGCACAGGTCGAGCAGGACCTGCCCCTTGCGGATCTGCGGCCTGCGCACCACCCGCGCGACCGCCGGCTCCACCGGGAAGCGGACCGCCGCGACGTACGCGAACTTCTCGTCCTCGTACGCGAGGGAGCCGCCCTTCACCTGCCGGTGCAGCGACGAGCGGCTGACCCGCGCCGAGAAGTGGCACCAGTCGGTGCCCGGCGCGATCGGGCAGGCGGCGCTGTGCGGGCAGGGGGCGGCGACCCGCAGGCCCGCCCCGGTCAGCTGGTCGCGGGCGGCGATGATCCGCTCGTACCCGTCGGGGGTGCCCGGCTCGACGATCAGCACGGCCGCGGCGGCACGGGCGGCCTCGGCGACGAGCGCCGCCCGGTCGGCCGGGGCCAGCTCCTTCAGCACGTACGAGACGGTGACGAGGTCCACCGGGTCGAGCCGCAGCGCCCCGCCGATGCGGGCCCGCCGCCACTCGGCGCCGCGCAGGCCGGGCGCGCCGGACGCGGCGGCCAGCTCCCGGCCGAGGGCGAGGGCGGGTTCGGACCAGTCGAGGACGGTGGTGCGGGGCGCCCCGCCGCCCTCCTCCCCCCACGCCTCGGCGACCGCCCAGCTCGCCGCTCCGGTGCCGCCGCCGACGTCGGCGTGGGTGGCGGGCCGCCACCCGGGCGCGGCATCGCGCAGGGCGGCCAGCGCGGACCGCACCGCCTCGAACGTGGCGGGCATGCGGTACGCGGCGTACGCGGCGACGTCCGCGCGGTCCCGCAGCACGGGCGCGTCGGTGGGGGTGGTGCCGCGGTAGCTGGCGATGAGCCGGTCGACGGCCTGCGCCGCCTTGGTGGGCGGCAGCCCGTCGAGCAGCCCGGCGAGGGCGGCGCGCAGGGCGTCCGAGGTCGGGAGGGTGGCGTTCACCGACCCATGGTAGGCGGGCCGGCGGGGGTGCCGGTGTGCCGCCAGGGACGGCACAGCCCGAGGAAGCAGGCGACGGCGGCCAGCGCGCACACGAGCTGGACGACGGCCATCGGCACGGCCGTGTGCTCCCCGGCGATGCCGACCAGCGGCGAGGCGATCGCGCCGACGAGGAACGAGGAGGTGCCCAGCAGCGCGGAGGCGGAGCCGGCGGCGTGCGGGGTGCGCATCAGGGCCTGCGTGTTGGTGTTCGGCATGGCGAGGCCCATCGCCGACATGAGGACGAACAGTCCGGCGGCGACCGGGACGAGGCCCACCTCGCCGAAGACGCCGCCGGTCATCAGGAGCAGCGCGGTCGCGGCGGCGACGATCACGGCGAGGCCGGTGGCGAGGGCCTTGTCGAGGCTGACGCGGCCGACGAGCAGCTTGCCGTTGATCTGGCCGACGGCGACCAGGCCGATCGAGTTGATCCCGAACAGGAGGCTGAACGTCTGCGGCGACGCCCCGTAGATCTCCTGTACCACGAACGGCGAGGCGCTGATGTACGCGAAGAGCGCGGCGAAGGCGAAGCCGCCGGACAGCATGTAGCCGGTGAACACCCGGTCGGCGAGCAGTCCGCGCATGGTGCGCAGGGCGGACCCCACGCCGCCGCCGTGCCGCCGGGTGGGCGGCAGCGTCTCGTGGAGCCACTTCCACACGACGAACGTGAGCAGCGCGCCGACCGCGGTGAGGACGTGGAAGACGCCCCGCCAGTCCGTGGTCCGCAGGATCTGCCCGCCGATGAGCGGCGCGACGACGGGGGCGACGCCGGAGATCAGCATGAGGGTGGAGAAGAACCGGGCCATCTCCACGCCGTCGTACAGGTCGCGGACGACGGCGCGGGCGATGACGATGCCCGCCGCGCCCGCGAGGCCCTGGAGCAGCCGGAACGCGATGAGCAGCGCGACGTTCGGCGCGAGCGCGCAGGCGGCGGTGGCGAGGACGTACACGGCCATGCCGGCGAGGAGGGGGCGGCGGCGCCCCCACTTGTCGCTCATCGGGCCGACGACGAGCTGGCCGAGCGCCATGCCGGCGAGGCAGGCGGTGAGGGTGAGCTGGACGGTCGCGGCGGGCGACCGCAGGGACCCGGTGACCTCCGGGAGGGCCGGGAGGTACATGTCCATGGAGAGCGGCGGCAGCGCGGTCAGGCCGCCGAGGACGAGGGTGACGAGGAGGCCGGCGGCGCGGCGCGCGGCCGGGGGCGGCGGAGCGGTCGGGGTCTCGGCTCGGGTGGTGGGTATCGGTCCTCGGACGGTCTGTCCCTGCGTGCTCGGGCCGCTCTCCGGCATCTCGTCTCCTGTCCTGGGTGGTTCCCGCCTATGCTCTCAGCTCGACCAGGATGGTTTAAACGTCAAGCGAAGGGGTCGGGGCGTGGGGCGGAAGGTGCGCTGGGGTGTGCTGGCGACGGGCGGGATCGCCGCGTCGTTCACGCGGGACCTGCTGGAGATGCCGGACGAGGCCGAGGTGGTGGCCGTGGCCTCGCGGTCGGCGGCCCCGGCGGAGGCGTTCGCGGAGCGGTTCGGGATTCCGCGCGCGTACGGGACGTGGGCGGAGCTCGCCGCCGACGACGAGGTCGACGTCGTGTACGTGGCGACCCCGCACTCCGCGCACCGGGCGGCGGCCGGGCTGTGCCTGGAGGCGGGCCGGGCCGTGCTGTGCGAGAAGCCGTTCACGCTGAACGTGCGGGAGGCCGAGGAGCTGGTGGACCTGGCCCGGGAGCGCGGGACGTTCCTGATGGAGGCCATGTGGATGTACTGCAACCCGGTCGTGCGGCGGCTGGTGGAGGTGGTGCGGGACGGGGCGATCGGTGAGGTCCGCACCGTCCACGCCGACTTCGGCCTGGTCACGGCCGACGACCCGGGGCACCGGCTGCGGGACCCGGCCGCGGGCGGCGGGGCGCTGCTGGACCTCGGGGTGTACCCGGTCGCGTTCGCGCAGTTGCTGCTCGGCGAGCCGGACCGGGTCCGGGCCGACGCGCTGCTGTCGCCGCAGGGCGTCGACCTGAACACGGGCGTGCTGCTCGGCTGGGACTCCGGGGCCCAGGCGCTGCTGTCCTGCTCGGTCGTCGCGGACACCCCGCTGACCGCGTCGGTGACGGGGACGGCGGGCCGGATCGAGTTCCCGCGCGGCTTCTTCTTCCCGGAGGGGTTCACGCTGCACCGGGAGGGCCGGGAGCCGGAGGAGTTCCGGGTGGAGCTCCGCCGGGACAGCTACCAGTACGAGGCGGCGGAGGTGATGCGCTGCCTGCGGGCCGGTGAGAAGGAGTCGCCGCTGGTGCCCCTGGACGGCACGCTCGCCGTGATGCGGACGCTCGACGCGGTCCGGGACCGCATCGGCGTCCGCTACCCCGGCGAGTAGCCGCGCCTACACCTGGCGCAGCCCGGGCGCGCCCGCCTCGGTGACGAACGAGGCGGCCGTGGCGACGGGCGCGCCGGGGACGGTGACCGCGGCGACCGTCCGGTAGTCGGCGCGGGCCTGCCGCTCGTCGAAGGTGACGCGGAGGTACCCGCGCCGCCCGTTGTAGTACTTCATGTGCGGGTTGGCGGCGGTCAGGTCGCCCCAGTTGGCGGGCCGGTCGGCGCCGTCCTTGCCGCTGCTGACGGAGGTGGCGACGAGTTCGGTGCCGACGGTCGGCGAGGCGGGGTCGTCGAAGTCGGCCTTCAGGTCGAGGGCGTAGCCGACGTGGACGTCGCCGGTGAGGACCACCAGGTTGTCCACGCCCGCCGCCCGCGCCCCGTCGAGGAAGCGGCGGCGGGCGGCGGGGTAGCCGTCCCAGGCGTCCATGGAGAGCTTGAAGTCCGGGCCGGGGACGTTGCGCCGCTGGGCGAGGACGACCTGCTGCGGGACGACGTTCCACAGCGCGTCCGACGCCCGCCAGCCGTCGAGCAGCCAACGCTCCTGCTCGGCGCCGAGCATGGTGCGCGAGGGGTCCTGCGACTCCGGGCCGGGGACCCGCCAGCCGTCGCCGTACGCCTGGTCGGAGCGGTACTGGCGGGTGTCGAGCACGTCGAACTGGGCGAGCCGCCCGAAGCGCAGCCGGCGGTGGACCCGCATGTCGGGTCCGGTGGGCCGCTGGGGCGGGCGCAGCGGCTGGTTCTCCCAGTACGCGCGGTACGCGGCGGCGCGGCGCAGCAGGAACTCCTCGGGCGGCACGTCGTTCTCGGGGGTGCCGCCGGCGTAGTTGTTCTCCGTCTCGTGGTCGTCCCAGGTGACGACGAAGGGGTGCGCGGCGTGGGCGGCCCGCAGGTCCGGGTCTGTCTTGTAGAGGGCGTACCGGAGCCGGTAGTCCTCCAGCGTGACCGTCTCCCGGTTGAAGTGGGCGGGCAGGCGGCGGTCGGTGTAGGCGCGGGCGCCGCCGGTGGCGTTGACGGCGTACTCGTACAGGTAGTCGCCGAGGTGGACGACGGCGGTCAGGTCCGGCTCGTCGGCGAGGTGGCGGTACGCGGTGAAGTACCCGTCGTGGTACGCCTGGCAGGAGACGGCGGCGATGCGCAGCGCGGCCGGGCGGGCGCCCGGGTGCGGGGCGGTGCGGGTGCGGCCGGCGGGGCTGGTCCAGGTGCCGGCGCGGAACCGGTAGTGGTAGACGCGGCCCGGTTCGAGGTGGGCCACCTCCACGTGGACCGTGTGGTCGAACTCGGGGTGCGCGGTGGCCCGTCCGCGCCGGACGACGCGGGTGAACCGCTCGTCGTGGGCGAGCTCCCAGTGGACGGGGACGCGCGCCGCGGGCAGGCCGCCGCCGGGCTCGTACGGGCGGGGCGCGAGGCGCGTCCACAGCAGGACGGACGTGGGGTGCGGGTCGCCGGAGGCCACGCCGAGCGTGAACGGGTCGTCGGCGATCCGGCGCCCGTCGAGTTCGGCGGCCTGGGCGGCGCCCGCGGCCGGGATGCCGACGGCGAAGGCGAGCGCGGCGGCCGCGCCCGTGCCGGCGAGGAAGCCGCGTCTGCCGAAGTGGCGGGCGGCTGCGTGGAGTTCGGAGGTGTCGGACGTCATGCGCCGAGTACACCGCCGCGGTTCGTCCGGGACACGACATCCACATGGCGGGCGCGTGAGGTCCGGGTGCCGGACCGTCCCGTACGCTGCGCGCCCATGGACGCTGTGCGGAGGATCGCGGTGGTGACCGGGGCCGGTTCGGGCATCGGCCGGAGCGTGGCGGTGGCGCTGGCGGAGGCCGGGTGGTCGCTCGCCCTGGCCGGGCGGCGCCCGGAGGCCCTGGCGGGGACGGCGGAGCTGGCGGGGGCGACGGGCGACGGGGTGCTGTGCGTCCCGACGGACGTCACGTCCCCCGAGGAGGTGGCGGCGCTGTTCGCGGCGGTCCGCGACCGGTTCGGCCGGGTCGACCTGCTGTTCAACAACGCGGGCTCCTTCGCCGGCGGCGGGACGCCCGTCGAGGAGCTGGACCCCGCGACGTGGCGGCAGGTGGTGGACGTGAACCTGACGGGGGCGTTCCTGTGCGCGCAGGCGGCGTACCGGCATATGAAGGAGCAGTCGCCGCGCGGCGGGCGGATCATCAACAACGGCTCCGTCTCGGCGCACGTGCCGCGCCCCCACTCGGTGGCGTACACGGCGACCAAGCACGCGGTCACCGGCCTGACGAAGGCGCTGGCGCTGGACGGGCGCCCGTACGGCATCGCCTGCGGCCAGATCGACATCGGCAACGCGGCGACGGAGATGACGCGGCGCATGGAGGAGGGCATCCTCCAGGCGAACGGCACGCTCGCTCCGGAGCCGGTGATGGACGCGGCGGACGTGGCGCGGACGGTGGTCCACATGGCGTCGCTGCCGCTGGAGGCGAACATCCCGTTCGTGACGGTGATGGCGACGGGGATGCCGTACCTGGGCCGGGGCTGACACCCGCCACCGAGCGGAACCGGCCGGGAACAACGGAGAACAGCGGGGCCGAGCGGAACCGGCCGGGAACAACGGAGGACAGCCGGGCCAGCCGGGCCGGCCGGGAACAACGGGGAACAGCCGGGAACAAACGGGGGGCACGCGCGGGTTGCGGGGATCATGACGACCGGCGAGGGCACCCCCGAGATCCTGCACTACACCGCGTTCTCCGCCGACCCGGCGGGCGGCAACCCGGCCGGTGTCGTCCTGGACGCCACCGGTCTGGACGACACGGACATGCTGGCGGTCACCGCCCGGCTGGGCTACAGCGAGAGCGTCTTCCTGACGCCGCCGCCCGAGGGCCTGGGCGAGCCGGGGCGGGCGTTCACCGTCCGGTACTTCAGCCCGGTCGCGGAGGTCCCGTTCTGCGGGCACGCCACGGTCGCGGCGGCCGTCGCGCTGGGCGAGCGGACCGGCCCGGGCGACCTGGTGTTCGCGACGCGGGCCGGCGAGGTGCCGGTGTCGGTGACCGAGCGGGACGGGGCGCTGCGCGCGACGCTGACGAGCGTGGAGCCGTACGTCGAGGAGGCCGCCGCCGGGGACGTGGCGGAGGCGCTGGCCGCGCTGGACTGGCCGGTCGCGGACCTGGACCCGGCCCTGCCGCCGCGGATCGCCTTCGCGGGCGCCCGGCACCTGGTGCTCGCCGCGGGCTCGCGGGAGCGGCTGGCGGACCTGGACTACGACTTCGAGCGGCTGCGGTCCCTGATGCTGCGCCTGGACCTGACGACCGTGCAGCTCGTGTGGCGGGAGTCGGGGACGGTCTTCCACGTGCGGGACCCGTTCCCGGTGGGCGGCGTGGTCGAGGACCCGGCGACGGGCGCGGCGGCGGCGGCCTTCGGCGCGTACGCCCGCGCCCTGGGCCTGGTCCCGGAGCCGTCCGTCCTCACCCTGCACCAGGGCGAGGACCTGGGCCGCCCGGCGGAACTGACGGTCGAGCTGCGCGCCGGTGACCCGCGCGTCCACGTGTCCGGCACGGGCACCCGCATGTGACGCCCCCGCCGGAGCCACCAGGACCCCTTCCCCCCTCACAGGTCGCTGTCGGAATCGGCTGCCGGCGCCGATTCCGCAGTGCGACCCTCCTGCGCGAGTGCGAAAAGGCGCTGCGTCTCGATTTCCTTAGTGGCGTAGTGCGCAAGCCCGCGAAGCGGGGTCGGAGGTCCCGCGTAAAAGAACGGCGCCCTTGGCGAGGGCGCTGGCGAGAACCGCCCTGGATCCCGTCTCCGGCCTGGTCCGCGGCCACCTGAAGAACATCTGTTCCGGCTTGCGCGAGCTCCCGGCCCGCCCTGGTCGTCCTCATGGTCGTCTACTGCGGCCAGCGGCGCTGTGACGTGGTGGGCAGCTGCGGCGTCTCCACCTCCCCGTGCACCAGTGCCTACGGGAAGTGATTGCGTCGTGACGTCGACGGCAGCTTCACCGCTCTGGAAGACGACCCCGGCCCGCCGGTGATCGCAACCGGCCGTTGACGAGTCGCGGCCATCGCCCACTGTCGCCCAGAAGGGGCGAACCGGCTGGTCAGCCGCGAGGGCGTGGCGAACAAGCACGGCTTCCCCAGGACCCGCACCACCCCGTGACCTGCATCTTCAGAGTGAAACCCCCTACTGCATACGGCGTGAGATTGGCGTTGGGGGCTGTGTTAGACTTCCTTGGTCTACTGTCGTTGCATGGTGCCCGTCTAATCGAAATGCGCGGCGGCCCGTTTCTGGAAGTGGAGATTTTAATGGCTCAGCGTTGCGATGTTTGTGGCAAGGAGCCTTCCTTCGGTAAGTCTGTCGCCCGCCTGGGTAAGAACGCCATTCACCGCAGGGTGCAGGGGCGTTCGGCGCGGAGGTTCAACCCGAACGTGCAGCCCATGAAGACGACGGTCAACGGTACGCCGACCCGTCTGAAGGTTTGCACGTCCTGCCTGAAGAGGGGCAAGGTGGAGCGTCGCGTTGCTTCATAAGCGACGGAACGCGAGGTAGCCACGGGCGAACATCGACACTTCCTGCAAAAGATCAGTCAGATTAAGTCTACTGTCGCTGCGCGAGCAAAAGACTTGTTGTGAGATGTTCGCCATTTCCTGCGCATTCGGCGGAAGTTTGCACGGGACATCTTCGCCTGCGATGGTTGTGGTACATCAACTGCTCCACAGACGGGCCCCGATGAGTGGTACACGCTCCGGGATGATGTGTGGGCTGCGTCCGGTCATGATCCGGATGGAATTCGGTGCGTCGGCTGCCTTGAGGATCACCTTGGGCGGGAGCTTTCTGGCGAAGATTTCGCTCCCGTGGCCTTGAATGATCCCGAGTTCAGTCAGCACGGTCAACGACTCATTGATCGGTTGACGCGCAACACCTAGGCCGGTTGAGCCTCCACGACTCCGGGGCTCCAGCTCCGGCCGGCACTAGCCTCGATCCTGCAAAAGGGTCCGTCAGATTGCTGACGGACCCTTTTCGCTTGGTTGGAGCGGATGTGTCTGCCGTGGGACGGCTTGGCGGTCCGGAGGGGTGCGGGGTGCCATGTCCGCATGGAGGGCCGGCAGGCGCACAGCGGAGCCTCATCAGTAACGGCCGGTGACGCCCCGCATACTTTCGTTACGTGGTGCGGCCGTGTTCCCTTTTGAGGAGGACGAGGGCGGCTGGGGTCATTCGGGTGATGCCGCTGGGGTATGTCGAGTTCTCGTACCACCCCGGCCTTCGTGGCTATTACGCGGCTTAGTACATAGCCGCACGGTCTCTTTTGAACCGGTGTGGAATGGGGTATTGCCAACCTCCGGAATTCCACAAAAAGAGCCCTCGGCCAGTGGTTTTTCTGGTCAGGGGCCCTGGGCGGCAGACGAGTCGGGCATGTACGCCGGGTTCTGTGCCCCGGGACCTCGCGGTCGTCGGGGTGACGGCCATCCATCTAGGACCGGCGTTGCCGCCGGCCTCGTGCGGTCTACCCGCGGACTCGGGCGGGCAGCCCTCGAACGTCCGCGCAGGGCCGTCTCGCGACGGCCCCTCTTGACCTTGCTCCGGGTGGGGTTTACCGAGCCGCCTGGGTCACCCCAGGCGCTGGTGGTCTCTTACACCACCGTTTCACCCTTACCGAGGGCCGAGGCCCCCGGCGGTCTGCTTTCTGTGGCACTGTCCCGCGGGTCACCCCGGGTGGGCGTTACCCACCACCCTGCCCTGTGGAGCCCGGACGTTCCTCGGGGGGATCCTTCGATCCCCACGCGGCCGTCCGCCCGGCTCGTCTGCCGTGCCGCCCATGGTACCCGCCCCGGTGGCGCGCTTGACCTTGTCGCTGCGTCAACGTTTCTACTGGCCGTATGAGGATCGGAGAGATCGCCCGGCTCGCCGGCGTCAGCACGCGGGCCGTACGGCACTACCACCGGATCGGGCTGTTGCCCGAGCCGCCGCGGCGGGGCAACGGGTACCGGGAGTACGGGTTGCGGGACGCGGTGCTGCTGGCGCGGGTGCGGCGGCTGGCCGAGCTGGGCTTGTCCCTGGACGAGGTGCGGGACGTGCTCGCCGACGACGCAGGGCGGGAGCTCGTCGAGGTGCTGGAGGAACTGGACGCCGACCTGGCCCGGCAGGAGGCCGAGGTGCGGGCGCGGCGGGAGCGGCTGGCGGTGCTGTTGGGGCAGGCCCGCGAGGGGCGGCTGCCGGCCGAGGGGCCCGTGTCGCCGGAGCTGGCCGCGCTGTTCGCGGACATGGCCCGGACCGGTGCCGGGCGCGGCGGGCCGGAGCCCAGGATGGCGGCGCTCGACCGGGACCTGCTGACCCTGATGGACTCCTCGTTCGCCAACGAGGAGGGGCGGCGGATGGTCGCCGCCATGCGGGACGCGGTGGCCGGGCCGGAGGCGCTGGAGCGTGCCTACGACCTGTACGCGCGGCTGGACGAGCTGGACGGCGCCGGGGCCGGGGACCCGCGGGTCGGGCCCACCGCGTCGCTGCTCGCCGGACTGCTGCCGGACGAGGTGGCGGAGCGGGCGGCCGAGCTCGACCTGGACGCCTGGGGCGGGGGCGGCGGGTTCGAGGGGGCGTTCCTCGCGGAGTTCTCCCCCGCCCAGGCCGAGGTGGTCCGGCGGGCCCTGCGGATCGCCGCGGGGCGGGTGGAGGCCCCCGGGCGGGCGGAGGACTCGGGGCCGGCTGGGGATGCCGGACGGGCCCAGGACGGTGGACGGGCTGAGGGCACCAGACGGGTCGAAGACCCCGGACGGGCGACGGAGGCCGGGTGGGCCAAGGACGGTGGGCAGGCCCAGGACGCCGGGCGGACCAAGGACCCTGGGCGGGCCGGGGGTGCCGGGCGTGGTGAGCGGGCGGGGGGCGGGCGGTGAAGCGGCTGCTGCGGGGCGCCGCGTACGCCCTCCTGCCCGTCGAGGCGGTGCTCGCCGTGTGCCTGGCCGCCGGGGTGGCGATACCCGTACCCGTGCTGCACGCGCTGGAGGTGCTCGCCGTCGCCGCCGTGCTGCTGGGGGTCGCCGTGTACCGGGGGGCCCGCCGCCGGGGGCTCTCCCGGCGCGAGGCGCTGTACGAGGTCGTGCCGGAGCCCGTCGTCCGGATCGCCGGGCACGAGCTGGGCCTGATGGTGAGCCTGGTGCGGTGGGCGGGGCGGCGGCGACACGGTGTGGGCGGGGGCGTCGAGGCGTTCGGGCACGCCCGGGACCAGGCCGCGCTCATGTACGGCTTCACGTTCGTGTGCGCCGTCGAGGCGGTGGGGATGTTCTGGCTGCTGCGGGACGTACCCGTGGTGCACGAGGTGTTCCTGGTGCTCGACGTGTACACCGTGCTGTTCGTCCTGGGTCTGCACGCCGCCTCCGTCACCCGGCCCCACCTGCTGGACGGGCGGGTGCTGCGGCTGCGGCAGGGGTGCCACGTGGACCTCGCCGTACCGCTCGACGCCGTCGCCGCCGTCCGGCACGAACCGCTGTTCACGCACGAGAGGGCCGAGGGGGAGCTGGACCTGAAGGTCGGCGGGCAGACCTCGCTCACCCTGGAGCTGGCGACGCCGGTGGAGGCCGTGGGGCTGCTCGGCAAGCGGCGGGAGGTGCGCGTCGTACGGTTCCACGCCGACGACCCGCGGGCGCTGCTGGCCGCGCTCGGGCGGGCACGGACGGCGCCTTCTCCCGCCCCTGGTGCGCCCGCGTGAGCCGTACGCCCCACCGCTCCCCCGGCGGCGGCTCCCCGCAGCCCTCCGGGCGGGCCCCCACCGCCGGGGCTCCGGACGGCCACCACCAGGGCTCCGGACGGGCCGCCACCGCCGGGGTTCCGGACGGGCCGCCACCAGAACTACCGGCGGATGGGTGGAGGGGACGGCCGGCCGGTTCGGGGCCGGGTGAACCGGGGCTCCGGGCGGGCCGGTGGGAGGCTCCCGGTTTCCGCTCCGGCGCGCACGCCGGACGGGACGTCGCGCGGCACTTTGTACGCTGGCCGGGGGCCGTATCCCCCGCCCCCGTCCGTATGTGAGGAGAACCACCGTGCTCGTGTTGCTGCCGCCGTCGGAGGGCAAGGCCGCCTCGGGGCGCGGCGCGCCGCTGGAGCCGGACGCGCTGTCCCTGCCGGGGCTGGCGGAGGCGCGGGCCGCCGTGCTCGCGGAGCTGGTCGAGCTGTGCGCCGCCGACGAGGAGAAGGCGCGCGAGGTCCTCGGGCTGAGCGAGGGGCTGCGCGGCGAGGTCGCGAAGAACGCCGCGATGCCGACCGCCGGGGCCCGCCCCGCCGGGGAGGTGTACACGGGTGTCCTGTACGACGCGCTGGGCCTGGCGACGCTGGACGCGGCGGCGCGGAAGCGGGCGCGGGCGTCGCTGCTGGTGTTCTCCGGGCTGTGGGGCGCGGTGCGGATCGACGACCGGATCCCCTCGTACCGCTGCTCGATGGGGGTGAAGCTGCCGGGGCTGGGGGCGCTCGGCGCGTACTGGCGCGGGCCGATGGCGGAGGTCATGCCGGAGGTGGCCGGGGACGGGCTGGTGCTGGACCTGCGGTCGGCGGCGTACGCGACGGCGTGGAAGCCGAAGGGCGAGGTGGCGGGGCGCACGGCGACGGTGCGGGTGCTGCACGCGCCGACCCGGAAGGTGGTCAGCCACTTCAACAAGGCGACGAAGGGCCGGATCGTACGCGGTCTGCTGGAGTCGGGGGCGGCGCCCGCGACGCCGGGCGAGCTGGTGGAGGCGCTGCGGGGCCTCGGGTACGCGGTGGAGTGCGAGGCGCCGGGACGGGCCGGGAAGGCGTGGTCGCTGGACGTGTTGGTGGACGAGGTCCACTGACCGCCGCCGGGGTAGCGGGGGATGGGACGGACCGCCACCGCGGGGTGGGGTGAGCGTCGTGGGCAAGGGCCGTCGTCGCGGGGCGGGCCGCCATCGCGGGGCGGACGCCGTCGCAGGACGGGCCGCCGCCGCAGGACGGGGCCACCGTCGCAAGGCGGGGTGAGCGTCGTGGGCAAGGACCGTCGTCGCGGGACAGGCCGCCACCGCGGGACGGGCCGCCGCCGCAGGACAGGCCGCCGCCGCAAGGCGGGGACGGACCGCCGCCGAGTGGGTGAGCGACGTGGGTAAGGCCGTCGCGGTCGGAGCACGGGGCCGTGGGTGGGGCGTGCACGGGTAGGGGCGGACCGCCGCCGCAGGACGGGGTGTTGCGCTCTGCGCAACGGCCGTTGCGGAAGGTGCCGGGCCGGGGCAGGATGCCGGGCATGACGCCGGAACCGCTGCCGGCCGCGCTGTCCGCGTCGGCCGCCCCCGTGCTGCCCGTCGTGGTCGTCGAGGACGCCGCCGACGCCGTACCGCTGGCGCGGGCGCTGGTCGCGGGCGGGCTGCGGGCCGTCGAGGTGACCCTGCGGACCCCGGCCGCGCTCGACGCGATCCGGGCGGTCGCCGCCGAGGTGCCGGAGTGCCTGGTCGGCGCGGGCACGGTCGTGTCGGCGCGGGCCGTGGCGGACGCCGTCGCGGCGGGCGCGCGGTTCCTGGTGAGCCCCGGCTGCACGGGCGGGCTGCTCGACGCGATGGAGGCGTCCGGGGTGCCGTACCTGCCCGGTGTCTCGACGGCGTCGGAGGCGCTGGCGCTGCTGGAGCGCGGGGTGCGGGAGATGAAGTTCTTCCCGGCGGGGGCGGCGGGCGGCGCCGCGTACCTGGCGGCGCTGGCCGGGCCGTTGCCGCAGGCGCGGTTCTGCCCGACGGGCGGCATCTCGGCGGTGTCGGCGCGGGAGTACCTGGCCCTGCCGAACGTCGACTGCGTGGGCGGTACGTGGGTGGCGCCGCCCGCCGCGCTCGCCGCCCGGGACTGGACGCGGATCACGTCCCTGGCGCGCGAGGCGGCGGCGCTCGGCGGGGCCCCGCCGGGCGGCGGTCAGCGCAGGTGTGACGTGTCGTTGAGGAGCCGGACCGAGGCGTTGCCGTCCCGGTAGTAGGCCACGGCCGAGAGGGACGCGGCGGACAGCTCCATCCGGAACAGCGCCTCGGGCGGGGCGCCCAGCGCCAGGCGGA
The DNA here is from genome assembly GCF_032423885.1 of Streptomyces tamarix. Taxonomy (NCBI): domain Bacteria; kingdom Bacillati; phylum Actinomycetota; class Actinomycetes; order Kitasatosporales; family Streptomycetaceae; genus Streptomyces; species Streptomyces tamarix. The sequence continues at coordinate 80,925 of NZ_JAWCTQ010000018.1, forward strand.
CCAGCGTCTTGATGGGCGTCACGTGCGTCACGACCAGGACGGTACGGCCCGCATGACGTTCCGTCAGCCGGTCGCGGACCGCGGCGACCCGGCGCGACACGGCCGCGAACGACTCGCCGCCCGTGGGGGCGGCCTTCGGTGAGGCGAGCCAGGCGTCCAGGTCGTCCGGGTAGCGCTCCTGCACCTCGGCGAAGGTCAGGCCCTCCCACGCCCCGAAGTCCGCCTCGCGCAGCCCGTCCTCGATCCGTACGTCGAGGCCGAGGCGCCCGGCGACGGTCAGCGCGGTCTGGCGGCAGCGCAGCATCGGCGAGGAGACGATCTCCTGCACGGTGCCGCGCGCGGCGAGCGCGGCGGCGGCGGCCTCGGCCTGCCGGCGCCCGGCGGGCGAGAGCTCCGGGTCCCCGCCGCCGCTGCCGGAGAACCGCTTCTCGGGCGTCAGCGCGGTCTCCCCGTGCCGCAGCAGGACGAACGTGGCGGGCGCCCCGAGGTCGGCGGGCGCGGCCCATCCGACGGAAGGCGTGGCGGGCGTCGCCGCCGCACCAGCGGAGGGCGCGGGCGCGGTCGCGGCGGGCACGGGGGCCGACCCGGACACGGGGGCGGGCGCGACGGGACCGGGCACGGTCGCGGTCGCGGCAGGGGCGGTCGCGGCGGGACCGGGGCTGCCGGTCGCCGTACCGCCGGACAGCGCGGCGGCGGGACCGGCGACCGCCTCCCGGTCCGCCGGCCCCGCCGCCCCGGTCAGGGCCGCCCGGGCCTTCGCCGCGCCCGCCGCCGCGTCGCCGACCACGCGGGCCGCGGTCGCGTCCAGGGCGGCGCGCGAGGTGGACGGTTGCCACTGGCGACCCTGGCGGCCCGCGTCCATCGCCTCGTTGGCGAGACGGTCCGCGTGCTTGTTGCGCTCGCGCGGGATCCACTCGTACGAGACCTGTCCGGGCGGGTAGATCCGGGCGGCCTCCGCCGCGAGCGGCTTCATGTCCGGGTGCTTGATCTTCCAGCGCCCGGACATCTGCTCGACGACCAGCTTGGAGTCCATCCGCACCCGCACCGACGCGTCCGGCGCCAGCTCGCGCGCCGCGCGCAGCCCGGCGAGGAGGCCCTTGTACTCGGCGACGTTGTTGGTGGCCACGCCGATGTACTCGGCGGCCTCCGCCAGGGCCTCGCCCGACACCGGGTCCAGGACCACCGCGCCGTACCCGGCCGGGCCCGGGTTGCCCCGGGAACCGCCGTCGGCCTCGACGATCAGCTCGCGCAGCCGCACCCCGCTCATTACAGGCCGGACTCCGCCGTGCGGACCAGGATGCGGCGGCAGTTCTCGCACCGCACGACGGTGTCGGCCGCGGCGGCCCGGACCTCGTTCACCTCGGTGATGTTCAGCTCGATGTGGCAGCCCTCGCAGCGGCGCTGGTACAGGCGGGCCGCGCCCACGCCGCCCTGCTGCCCCCGGATCTTCTCGTACAGCCCCATCAGGTCCGCCGGCACGGAACCGGCCACCAGCTCCCGCTCCTTGGCGACGGCCGCCGCCTCGGTGTCCAGCTCGTCCTGCGCGCGGTCGCGGCGGGCCGTCGCGTCGTCGACCTTCGCCTGCACGGAGGCGACGCGCTCGGTCAGCTCGTCCACCCGCTCCTGCGCGGACTCGCGGCGCTCCATGACCTCCAGGACGACGTCCTCCAGGTCCCCTTGGCGCTTCGACAGGGAGACGAGCTCCTTCTGGAGGTTCTCCAGGTCCTTCGGGGACGTGACGGCGCCCGAGTCGAGCCGCTGCTGGTCGCGGACGGCGCGCTGGCGGACCTGGTCCACGTCCTGCTCGGCCTTCTTCTGCTCGCGGGCGCAGTCGCTCTCCTCCGTCTGCGCGGCGACGAGCAGGTCCCTCAGCTGGGTGAGGTCCTTGGTCAGCGCCTCGATCTCGGCGTGCTCGGGCAGGGACCTGCGCTTGTGGGCGAGCTGCGACAGGCGCGTGTCGAGGGACTGGACGTCGAGGAGTCGGATCTGGTCGGCGGGCGCGGCGTTCAGTTGGGGGCTCCAGGGGAGGTGTGGTGAGCGGAGGGGGACGTGTGGTGGGCGGCCCACGGGTCGGTGACCGTCTTCGAGACGTGCACCCGCAGGTTCCAGCCGTGGCGGTCGGAGATCTCGTCGAGCTGGGAGGCGGCCAGTTCGCACCAGGGCCACTCGGTGGCCCAGTGGGCCGCGTCGACGAGGCCGAGCGGGGAGTGCTGGGTGGCCTCGGAGGCCGGGTGGTGGCGCAGGTCGGCGGTGAGGAACGCGTCGACGCGGGCCGCGCGGACGGCGTCGAACAGGCTGTCGCCGGAGCCGCCGCTGACGGCGACCCTGCGGACCGTCGCGTCGAGGTCGCCCGCGACGCGGATGCCCTGGGCGGTGGCGGGGAGCCGCTCGGCGGCGCGCGCCGCGAACGCGCGCAGCGTCTCCGGCGGGTCCACCTCGCAGATCCGGCCGAGGCCGTTCTCCGGTACGAGGGGGCCGACCACGCGCAGGTCGAGGGCGCCCGCGAGGGCGTCGGAGACACCGGGGTCGGCCGTGTCGGCGTTGGTGTGCGCGACGTGCAGGGCGATGTCGTGCTTGATGAGGGTGTGCACGACGCGGCCCTTGAAGTGGGAGGCCGCGACGGTGGTCGTCCCGCGCAGGTAGAGGGGGTGGTGGGTGACGACCAGCTGGGCGCCGAGCCGGACCGCCTCCTCGGCGACCTCCTGGACGGGGTCGACGGCGAAGAGGACGCGGTCGACCTCGGCGTCGGGGTCGCCGCAGACCGTGCCGACGGCGTCCCACTGCTCGGCCCGCTCGGGGGGCCAGAGGGCGTCGAGCTCGGCGAGGACTTCGGTAAGACGTGGCACGCCCCCAAGGCTACCCGCAACCCCGCCGGGCCCGGCCGCCCCGGTGGACCGCCCCGTACCGGCGGGGCCGGCACCCGGCGCGGAGGCGTCGCACGGACCGCACGGGCCGTGCGGAGCCGGTGGCTCCCGACGGGAACGGGAGCGGGCGCGCGGGATCCGGACCTTCGAGTTCCACTTAGGGCCGCCTTACCCCTCCGGGCCTCTGACCAGCACATCGACCCACTTTTCCTCAGCCAAACCCCGCGATGGCCACCCTTATGTGTGAAAGATGCGGGCTCGTGCCTTTCGGGTGGGTGCGCGAAAACTAGCGTCGGGGCCGGAGGTGACGAACCATGACAGCCTGTGCCATCGAGGGCACCGTCCGGGACGGTGACGCCGCGGTCGGCGGGACGGGGTTCGCGATCGCGGCGGACGGCTCCTACGCGGCCCGGCTGGCCGGTGAGGGCGAGGCGCTGTTCCCCGAGCGGTGGACGCTCGACGGACCGGAGCCGTACGCCGTTCCGCTGCCGCTCGGGCAGCCCGAGGACCCGCACGCCCAGCTGCTGCCGCTCACGGACGGCCGGGTCCTCATCGCGCGCCGGGTCGCCGGGAGGTGCCTGTTCTCGCTGCTGTACCCGGCGGGCCCGGGGACCGGTGAGCTGCCGCTCGGCGCGGTCGAGGCGGAGTCGGTGCGGCTGCTGCCGCCCGCCCCGGACGGGGTGTGCGCGTACGCGCTGGCGGTGAGCGGGCGTTCGACGGGCGTCTGGCGGGTGACGGGTGGCGCGTACGGGCCGGAGTACGTCGCCAAGATCCCGGGACACTGCTCGGGCGGGGTGTGGCTGGACCGGAAGGGGCGGCTGCTCGCGCTGGACCGGACGGTGGACGGCGGCCCGGTGAAGACCGTCACGGTGGACCTGGGGCGGGGCGGGGAGGTCACGCCCCTGCTGCAGCTCACGGAGGAGAGCCGGGACCGGCTGCTCCTGGCCGACCTGGACAGCGGGTTGGTGCTGATCCGTTCGGACGCGCCGTCGCCGGGGCGCGAGCGGCTGGGCTGGGGGGTGCTGGGCAGTGCGCGACCGGTGCGGTTCCCGGAGTGCCTGCGGTCGGCGGACGCGGTGCTGACGCCGTTCGCGGTACAGCCGGGGCAGGCGCTGACGCCGGAGGCGTGCGCGGTGGCGCTGCGCGTCGACGCGGCGGCCGGGAGCTGGGTCGGGCTGTGGCGCCCGGCGGCGCGGCGGCTGCTGCAACTCCCCGCGCCGGCCGGCTGGTTCGCGGGCACGGGGCTGTGGACGCGGGACGGGGCGCTGGCGCTGCCGTACGCGAACGCCTCGGTGCCGTGCGGGCTGGCGCGCGTGGGGGGTGCGGCGCAGGCGCTCGCACCGGAGGGAAGGGGGCGCACCAGACCGGCGGAACCCGCGGGTGGGAAGCAGCGCGGCCCGCTGGGGACCGTGGGGGTGCGCCGGCCGGTGCCGTTGCAGCAGGCGCCCCTCATGGGGCGTGCGATGCCCGGTTAGGCTCACGGGCCGCACGACAACGGCGAGCACCACGGGGTGACTTCACCACATGTCCGAGGCCGGCACCGACACGATCCGGGCGACGCGGGCGCACGGGGACGCCGGCGGCTCCGGAAGGCACCGCGGGGGCCCCGCGCCGGCGGAGGACGCGTCGGCGCGGCCGCACGGCCGCCACCGCAGGGAGTCCGGCCAGGGCGGCGGCACGGCGTGACGCCGGCCGTCGCGAGGCGGGAGGAGAGGGCCGTCCCGGGGTTCCGGGGCGGCCCTCGGTGCTTCCGCCGGCGGTCAGCGGGTCTCGACGGCGGTGTCCGCGAGGACCGGCGCGTCACCGCGTTCGACGGCGGTGGCGGAGACGTGGACGCGGCCTCCGTCGTCCCACATGCGGAAGCGGAGGGTCTCGCCGGGGAAGACGACGCCGGCGAAGCGGGCGCGGTACGCGCGGACGCGGGTGACGTCCCCGCCGAGCACCGTGTCGACGACGGCCTTCAGCGCCATGCCGTACGTGCACAGGCCGTGCAGGATCGGCCGGTCGAACCCGGCGAGCGCGGCGAACCCGGGGTCGGCGTGCAGCGGGTTCCAGTCGCCGGACAGCCGGTACAGCAGCGCCTGGTCCTCCCGTACGGGCCGCTCGACCGTCCGGTCCGGCGCCCGGTCGGGGACCCGGTCGGCGGCCGGGCGGGAGGGGCCGCGCTCGCCGCCGAACCCGCCCTCGCCGCGTACGAAGAGGTCCGCCTCGCTCGTCCACAGCGGCCCGTCGCCGTCGGCGGCCTCGCAGCGCAGCACGAGCACGGCGGCGGTGCCCTTGTCGTACGCGGCGGTGACGCGGGAGGTGGTGACGGCCCGCCCGCGCGCCGGGAGCGGGCGGTGCACGGCGACGCGCTGCCCGCCGTGGAGGACGGCGGCGAGGTCCACGTCGATCCCCGGCGCGGACAGCCCGGCGAGCACGCCCGCCCCGTCGCCGCCGGCGACGGTGGCGAAGGTCGGCAGCACGTGCAGCCGGGACTCCAGCGCGTAGCGCAGTTCGGCGGGGTCGGTGGCGGGGACGCCCGCGCCGATGCCGAGGTGGTAGAGCTGGACGTCCTTGTGGTCCCAGGCGATCGTGTCCGACCGGGGTTCGGCGGCCAGGGCCCGCGCGGCGTCGATGGGCATGGGCGGGCGCTCCTTGGGTGGGAGGGGACGGCTCCGGCCCGGCCTGTATAGCGCGCCGCCGGCCCCCGGGGAAGGAGGCGGCGGACCCGCGCCGGTGCGGCACGGGCCGGCGCCGGGTGGGTGCGGTACGGCCCCGGCGCCGGGAGGACCGGACACCGGGCGGACACCGTACGGACCGGACGCCGGGCGGGCACGGTAGGGACCGGACACCGAGCGGACACCGTACGGGCCGGGCGCCGGGCGGGCACGGTACGGGCCCCGCTCAGGTCGCGCGGGGCCCTCGCCGCGCCGGTCAGTCCGGCAGGAGCAGGTACAGGCGGGTGCCTCGGGGGCGGTAGCCGACGCGTTCGTACACGCGCCTGGACCCCTCCCCGGAGTACTCCAGCCACACCGAGCGGGCGCCCCGCGCCAGCAGGGACCCGGTGACGGCCGCGGTGACCGCGCCGGCGATGCCGCGTCCGCGGAACGCGGGCCGGGTGCCCACGCCGGCCGCCTCGGCGGTGCCCTCGGCGGGCGCCGAGCAGGTGGCGGCGCCCGCGCAGCCGCCGTCCGGCGCCCGGACGAAACGCACGGCGCCGCCGCCCTCCTGGACGCGGCGCAGCCGTGCCGCGCCTTCGGCGGACGGGGCGAACCCGCCGTCGAACGCCTCGGACAGGGCGGCGTCGACCGCGGCGTACTCCGCGTCCGTCGACGGGGCCCGCACCAGGGGCGCGGGGGCCGGCGGCGGGGTGAACGTGTCCGGTGCGCACACCAGGTACTCGTGCACCGCCTCCGTCGCGAACCCGGCCTCGCGCAGGGCGGGCGCCACCTCGGGCGCGGCGTCCGGCGCGAACTCCAGCCGGGGCGTGAGCCCGCGCTCCCGGAACGCCGCGACGAGCGCGGCGACGTCGCGGGCCGTGGGGCGCGCGCCGGGCAGTGGAGTGGCGTAGTTCAGGTACGGGCTGGTGGTGCCCGGGTCGATGCCGACGACGAAGCCTCCGGTCTCGACGACCGCGGGGCGGCGGCGGAGGTGGGCGACGGCGAAGCTCTGGACGTCTGTGTCCACGGTGGGGTGTCCTCACACAGGGATGTCGGGGATGTCGGTGGACCGGTGCGCGCGGGTGCGCACCACCACGACGTGGGGCCGCCGTGAGGGAAGCGGTCAGTGCCGACGGCGGCCGCTGGTGGACGCCGCGATCATGGGCTTCAGTCCCTTGGGTGAGGACGCGTGTGGTGCCGGACCCGGACACCCTGGCACGGCCCGGACCGGGGTCGCAACGCCTTTCCCCTCAGGCGCCTTCGCGCGCCGTCCCGCCCCGCGCCGGGGCGGAGGTCCGGCGGGGCAGCCAGAGGAGCATCAGCGCGGCGGCCACGAGGAGGACGGCCGCGCCGGTGCGGAAGGCGAGGGCGTACCCGGCGGTGAGGGCCTCCGGGGTGGCGGCCCCCGCCGCACCGGACGCGGCGACCGTCGACAGGACGGCCAGGCCGACCGCGCCGCCCATCGTGCGGGAGGTGTTGACCAGGCCCGACACGAGGCCCGCGTCGCCCGGCGCGGCCCCGGAGGTGGCCATCGCGGCGAGCGGCGTGAGGACCAGCCCGACCCCCGTCATCATCAGGATCCCGGGCCCCAGGATGTCCGTGGCGTACGTGCCGTCCACGTCCATCAGCGACTGCCAGGCGAAGCCGGTCGCGGTGATCAGCGCGCCGCCCACCGCGAGGGCCCGGGCGCCGAACCGCGGCATCAGGCGCGGCGCCAGCTTGGAGCCGGCGACGACCCCGGCCGAACTGGGCATCAGGGCGAGCCCGGCCTCCAGTGGGCGGTAGCCGAGGACGTTCTGCGCGTACAGCGTCAGGAAGAACCAGGACGCGAACGTCGCCGAGCCGATGACGAACAGCGCGACGTTCGCCGCCGACACCGCCCGCGCCCGGAACACCTTCAGCGGCACGAGCGGTTCGCGGGTACGGGACTCCACCGCCACGAACGCGGCCAGCAGCGCCACCCCGCCGAGCAGCGGCACCAGCGTCCGGGCCTCGGTCCAGCCGGCCTGCTCGGTCTGCACCACGCCGTACGCGAACACCGCGAGCCCGGCGGTCACGAGGACCGCGCCCGGCAGGTCCAGGCGACGCCCGGCGCCCGTGCGGGCCTCCCGCACCCACACGGCGCCCGCGATCAGCACGAGGGCACCGACGGGGACGTTGACGAGGAGGACCCAGCGCCAGTTCAGCAGGTCGGTGAGGAGGCCGCCGACGAGGCCGCCCGCCGCGCCGCCGCCCGCGCCGACCGCCGCCCACGTGCTGATGGCCCGCGTCCGGGCCGGGCCCTCCGGTACGGCGCTGGTGACGATGGTCAGCGTGGCCGGCGACAGCACGGCCGCGCCCAGCCCCTGCGCGGCGCGCGCGGCGAGCAACTGCCAGCCCTCCTGGGCGAGTCCGCCCGCCACGGAGGCGGCGGTGAACACCGCCAGGCCCAGCAGGAACATCCGCTTCCGCCCGAACAGGTCGGCGGCCCGCCCGCCGAGCAGCATGAACCCGGAGAAGGCTATGGAGTACGCGTTCACCACCCACTGCAACGCCAGCGCGGACATGCCGAGGTCGGCACGCATCGACGGCAGGGCGACGTTCACGACGGACACGTCGAGCACGACGAGGAACGTTCCGGCGCAGGCGGCGAGGATCACCGCCCAGGGGCGGGTGGGGAGTTGGGGTTCGGCGGCGACGGCGGGGGCGGGGGTTCCGGTACGGGTCTGGGCCATGCCCGTCATGGTCGCAGTTGGCCGGAGCCCCGTACATCCCGGTGTCGCCGCACGGGGAGCGCGCCCCGGGGCCCGGACCCGCGGCACCGCCGGGCGCCCGCGCGGCGCGGTCCGCCGTTCGCGCCGGTCGCACCCGCCCGCCCCGGCGGACGGCCTGCCCGCACCGGCGGACGGCCTGCCCCGGCGGTCTGCCCGTACCGGCGGGCGGCCCGCCCGTACCGGCCGGGGCGGCGTCGTCCGGCGGCGGGGCGTGGGGGACGATGGGCCTCCGTTCGCCCGTACGACCTGGAGGACCCCGACCATGAGCGCCGCACCCACCCCGGAGCAGACGCCGGAGCCGTCGCCGGAGACGCTCGCCGCGTTCGAGGCGGCCAAGGGGTTCATGCCCGTGCGGGAGGGGCTCGCGCTGTACGCGGCGGCCGTCGAGGCGGGACGGCTGGGGCTCCCGCTGCTGGAGGTCGGCACGTACTGCGGGCGCTCCACGATCCTGCTGGCCGACGCGGCGCGGGCGGCCGGCACCGTGGCCGTCACGGTCGACCACCACCGGGGCAGCGAGGAGCAGCAGCCGGGCTGGGAGTACCACGACCCGACCCTCGTGGACCCCGAGGTGGGCCTGATGGACACGCTGCCGGCGTTCCGGCGCACCCTGCACGCGGCCGGGCTGGAGGAGCACGTCATCGCCGTGGTCGGCCGGTCGCCGCAGGTGGCGCGGGTGTGGGCCGGGCAGGTGGGGCTGGTCTTCGTCGACGGCGGGCACACCGACGAGCACGCGGTGAACGACTACGAGGGGTGGGCGCCGCACGTCGCGGAGGGCGGGCTGCTCGTCATCCACGACGTGTTCCCCGACCCGGCGGACGGCGGCCAGGCGCCGTACCGGATCTACCTGCGGGCGCTGGAGTCGGGGGCGTTCACGGAGGTGTCCGCGACGGACTCGCTGCGGGTACTGCGCCGAACGGCCCCCGGGACCCGAGCCGGAACGCCTGCCACCGCTTAGGCTCGCCCGCGTGTACGACGACGACGCGCACCAGCGCACCCGCCTCCGGAAGGCCGTCCTCCTGGCCGCCGTGCCGCTCGCCGCGGCCGCCCTGCTCGCCGGGGGGTGGGCCGTGACGGGAGCGGCGTCCGGCGGGCCGCCGGGCGTCGGCCGGGGAGACGGGCCGGGCGCCGACGGCCGGGGAGACGGCGCCGCGTCCGCTCCGGCCGGCGCGTTCCCCTCCGCCGGTGCGTCCGCGTCCGCGCCGCTCGCGGGCAAGGTCGTCGTGATCGACCCAGGTCACAATCCGAGGAATTTTCAGCACCCCTCGGAGATCAACGAGAAGGTGGATATCGGGACCGGTCACAAGGAGTGCGACACGACCGGCACTTCCACCCGGGACGGTTACGCGGAGGCGGCGTTCACCCTCGACGTCTCCCACCGGCTCCGCGCGGCCCTCCAGCGCCTCGGGGCCACCGTGGAGCTGACGCACGACGCCGACCGGCCCTTCGGCCCGTGCATCGACGAGCGCGCCCGCATCGGCAACGGGGCGGGCGGCGGGCGGGGCGCCGACGCCGTCGTCTCCGTCCACGCGGACGGCTCGGCGGCCGGCCACCGGGGCCACCACGTGATCCTCCCGGGCCTGGTCAAGGCGGGTGCGGCCGATACGGCGCCGATCGTCGCGCCGTCGCGCGCGCTCGGCGAGCGCGTCGCGGCCGAGTTCGCCCGGGCGACCGGTTCCGCCCCGGCCAACTACCTGGGCGGGGGTACGGGGTTGGTCGTCCGCGAGGACCTCGGCGGGCTGAACCTGTCGACCGTGCCCAAGGTGTTCGTCGAGTGCGGCAACATGCGCGACCCGCAGGACGCCGCGGCGCTGTCCGACGCGGCGTGGCGGCAGAAGGCCGCCCAGGGGATCGCGAACGGGGTCAGCACCTACCTCCTCCGGTAGGCCGTACGGACGATACATTCGTCCGTACGATGGGGCGCCCCCCGTGTTTCGCGCCACCCCTGACGACGACACGAACCGACGAAGGACTTTTCACGTGAACATCCGCTCCCTCACTCGAGGCGATGGCGTGGTGATCGGAGCAGCGGTGGTGCTGTTCATCGCCTCGTTCCTCGGCCTGAGCAGCATCGACTGCCCCAGCGGGCTCGACTGCTCGAACTACGACGTGCCCAACGCCTGGGACAGCCTCGGCCTGCTGATGAGCATGTTCCTCGCGGGCGTCATCGGCGCGGCGCTGATCGTCCTCGCGCGGGCCGTGCCGGGACGCAGGGTGGCCGGGCTGGACCTGGGGCAGTTCGGTGTCGCCTTCACCGTCTTCTCGCTGTGGACGGCGTTCTGGACCATCATCGACGTGAGCTCCGCGGGCGCCGGTCTGATCCTCGGCCTGCTCGCCGCCATCGTGCTCGCCGCGGGCGCGGTGGCCTCCCCGCTGGTCCCGGCCCTGAAGGCGCCGCTGATGGGCGCGCCGCGCCCGCAGGCCCCGCAGCCGTACGGCGCCCAGCCGGGCGTGACGGGCGGCGCCGGCTACGGCTACCCGGGCGTCCAGCCGGGCGGTACGGGCGGCTACGGCTACCCGGCCGGCGGCCAGCCCGGCCCGGTGGACGCCCAGCAGCCGCAGCCCGACCAGCACGGCGCTCCGGCCACGGCCCAGCACGGCGCGCCGGCCGGGGACTTCGCCCCGTTCTGGTTCGCCGTGCCGGTGGCGCGTCCGCTGTACGCCGAGGACGGCTCGCCGACGCCGATCGCCGAGCTGGCGCCGGGCACCTGGTACCTGGCCGTGGAGCAGCGCGGCGCGGCCCTGGTCGCGCAGACGCAGGACGGCCGCCGCGGCGTCCTTCAGGACACGACGGGCATCCAGCGCGGCTGACCCCGCGCCCCGTGTCGTACGACGGGCCCGCCCACCGCGCCGAGAGGCCGGTGGGCGGGCCCGTTCGCGTGGCCGTCCCCCCGCGGGGTCAGCAGCAGCCCGGCGGCAGGCCGGCCGGCAGGCGCTCGCCGCCGAACACGGCCGCCGTCGCCTCGTCGCCGCCGAGCGCGGCGACCGCGAGGAGCAGCGAGCCCGCCGTCCAGGTGGTGAGCTCCTCGGGCCAGACCGCGCGGTTGCCCTCGAAGACGTACCCGGTCCAGTACAGGCCGCCCTCGGCGCGCAGGTGGCCGATGGAGCGCAGGATGTCCACGGCCCGGTCGGACTCCCCCATCGCCCAGAGGGTGAGGGCGAGTTCGCAGCTCTCGCCGCCGGTGACCCACGGGTTGGGGACGACGCACCGCACGCCGAGGCCGGGAACGACGAACTCGTCCCAGCGGCTCTCGATGCGCTCCTTGGCCGCCGCGCCGGTGACGGCGCCGCCGAGGACCGGGTAGTACCAGTCCATCGAGTAGCGGCTCTTGTCGAGGAACCGCTCCGGGTGGCGGGCGACGGCGTGGGCGAGGGCGCCGGTGGCGAGCTCCCAGTCCGGCTGGGGCTCCTCGCGGTGCTCGGCGATGGCGAGGGCGCAGCGCAGGGCGTGGTGGACGGAGGAGCTGCCGGTGAGCAGGGCGTCCGTGACGGGCGTGCCGTCCGCCTCCCGCTTCCAGCCGACCTGCCCGCCGGGCTGCTGGAGGCGCAGGACGAACTCGACGGCGGCGCGGACGACGGGCCACATCCGGTCGAGGAACGCCTCGTCGCCGGTGGTCAGGTAGTGGTGCCAGACGCCGACGGCCACGTACGCGCAGAAGTTGGACTCGCGGGCGAGGTCCGTCGGCCGGTCGGCGTCGCCGTCGTGGTAGGCGGCGTACCAGGAGCCGTCCGGGTTCTGGTGGCGGGCGAGCCACGCGTAGGCGCGGGCGGCGGCGTCGTGCTCCCCGGCGGCGTCGAGGGCCATGGCGGCCTCGGTGTGGTCCCACGGGTCGAGGTGGTGGCCGCGGAACCAGGGGATGGCGCCGCTGGAGCGCTGGGCGGCGAGGATGCCGGCGACGGTCTCGGCGGCCTGCCCGGCGGTCAGCACGCCGGGCAGGGTGAGGTGTTCGGTGCGCTCGGGCGGCGTCACAGCGCGGCGTCCGCCGGGAGGTGGGGCTTGGTCGCGTACACCACGAAGCTCTTGCCGAGGACGGGGTTGAGGGCCCGCTCGGCGAGCCGGGTGGCCAGCGGCTTCTTCATGATGTCCCAGACCAGCAGCTTGTGGTACGCGCGGACGGGCAGCGCCCGGTCGTTGTCCACGCCGAACGCGCACTTCAGCCACCAGTACGGGGAGTGCAGGGCGTGCGCGTGGTGGCTGCCGTACGGGCGGAGGCCGGCCTCGCGGATCCGGCCGAGGAGCTCGTCGGCCCTGTAGATGCGGATGTGGCCGCCCTCGACCTCGTGGTAGGCGTCGGACAGGGCCCAGCAGACCTTCTCGGGACCGTAGCGGGGGACCGTGACGGCGATGCGGCCGCCCGGCTTGAGGACGCGGACCATCTCGGCGAGGACGCCCTTGTCGTCGGGGATGTGCTCCATCACCTCGGAGATGATCACCACGTCGAACGAGGCGTCGGGGAAGGGCAGGTTGAGGGCGTCGCCCTCCATCGCGGTGGCGGTGGCGCCGGCCGGGGCCTCACCGGCCTCCTTCATGGCGGCGAACCACTTGGCGACCTCGCGGACCTCCTCGCCGTTCCGGTCGAGGGCCACGACCCGCGCCCCGCGCCGGTAGCACTCGAACGCGTGCCGCCCGGCACCGCAGCCGAGGTCGAGCACGCGGTCGCCGGGGGCGAGCGGGAAGCGGGTGAAGTCGACGGTCAGCACGTGCGGGGCCTGCTTTCACGGTCCGTGGCGGGGGACGGGGGTGCGGGGGGCGGGGGCGTCATCGGCGCGCTCCGTGCGCGGCGACGGCCTCGCGGTAGTGGTCCGCGGTGCCCTGCGCGGCGCGGGCCCAGGTGAAGCGGTCCAGGACCCGGGCGCGCCCGGCGGCGCCGAGGCGGGCGCGCAGCGCGGTGCCGTCGGGGCCGAGGAGGCGGCCGAGCGCGGCGGCCAGGGCGCCGGCGTCGCCGGGCGGCACGGCCAGGCACGTCTCGCCGTCCGGTCCGGCGACCTCCGGGATGGCGCCGCCGGTCGTGGCGACCAGGGGCGTGCCGGTGGCCATGGCCTCGGCGGCGGGCAGCGAGAACCCCTCGTACAGGGACGGGACGCAGGCGACCTGGGCGCTGCGCACGAGGTCGACGAGTTCGGCGTCGCCGATGCCCTTGACGAACCGGACGGCGCCGTCGAGGCCGTACCGCTCGATGGCGCGGGCGACGGGGCCGTCCTCGGCGCGCTTGCCGACGACGACGAGGTGCGCGCCGGGGACCTCGGTGCGCAGCTTGGCGAGCGCCTCGACCAGGTGCACGAGGCCCTTGAGGGGCACGTCGGCGCTGGAGGTGGTGACGATCCGGCCGGGGACCTCGGCGACGGACGGGTCCGGGGACCACAGGTCCGTGTCGGCGCCGATGGGGACGACGTGGACGCGGTCGGGGCGCACGCCGAGGTGGTCGACGATCTCCTGGCGGGAGGAGCCGGAGACGGTGAGGACGGACGGCAGGCGGCGCGCGACGCGCTTCTGCATGCGCGTGAAGGCGTACCAGCGGCGCACGGAGGCGCGGCGCTTCCAGTCGCGGGCGGCGTCCAGCTCCAGTTGCCGGTCGACGGTGACGGGGTGGTGGATCGTGGTGACCAGCGGCGCGCCGAGCGGGGCGAGGAGCCCGTAGCCGAGGGTCTGGTTGTCGTGGACCACGTCGAAGTCGCCGCGGCGGGCGGCCAGCAGGCGCCGGGCGCGCAGGGAGAACGTGAGCGGCTCGGGGAAGCCGCCGGTCCACATGGTGGCGACCTCCAGGGCGTCGATCCAGTCGCGGTACTCGTCGCGCCGGGGGGTGCGGAACGGGTCGGGCTGCCGGTACAGGTCGAGGCTGGGCAGCTCGGTGAGCGTGACGCTCCCCTCCCCCGTCCGGGAGCCGTCCCCTCCGCCGACCGCGTCGAGGACCGGGTACGGCTGGGATCCGATCACCTCGACGGTGTGGCCGAGGCGGGCCAGCTCGCGGGAGAGGTGCCGCACGTAGACGCCCTGGCCGCCGCAGAACGGGTTTCCCTTGTACGTGAGGAGGGCGATGCGCAGCGGGCCTTCCCCACCGGCTGCTGCGCCCGCCCGGGGGCCTGCTGCTACGGCCTCAGCGGTCACTCGCGGCCCCTTCCATCCCTGCGCTCCGGCGGAGCGTAACCGGTCGCGCTAATCTAGAACAAGTTTCAGAGTTGGCCGTTCTCGGGCGCTCGGAGGAGCTTCGAATCTACCGGCAGGTAGCGCCCCTGTGAGGACCGGAACAGGTGATTCGCGCCACGGCGGGGGCCGGGCCATACTGTCGCGCACCACGGCACGGAACACGACGGCGCGGAAACGTCCGACGCACGGATCGACGGGGACCTATGACAGTGGAAGGCAGGCCGGGGTCACCGCCCCTGACCGCGCGGCAGGAGGCGCGCCGCCGCCGCATCCTCCACGCCAGCGCGCGGCTGGCGGGCCGCGGCGGCTTCGACGCCGTGCAGATGCGGGAGGTCGCGGAGGCGGCGGAGGTCGCCCTGGGCACGCTGTACCGCTACTTCCCCTCCAAGGTCCACCTGCTGGTCGCCACGATGCAGGACCAGCTCGACGCCCTCCACGCGACGCTGCGCAGGCGGCCCCCGGCCGGGGAGAGCGCCGCGGAGCGGGTCGCCGAGACGCTGATGCGGGCGTTTCGCGCGCTGCAACGGGAGCCGCAGTTGGCGGACGCGATGGTGCGGGCTCTGACGTTCGCCGACCGGAGCGTGAGCGCGGAGGTGGACACCGTGTCGCGGCGGACGACGGCCATCATCCTGGACGCCATGCGGCTGGAGCACCCGACGCCGCAGCAGCTCGCGGCGGTCCGCGTCATCGAGCACACCTGGCATTCGGCGCTGGTCACCTGGCTGTCCGGGCGGGCGTCGATCGCGCAGGTGCGGCTGGACATCGAGACGGCGTGCCGGCTGATCGACGGCCCCGAGGCGGCCGGGGAGCGCCCTCGGGCCGCCAGGTGACCCGCGGGTAGAGTGTGCCCGTCGTTTCATGCCCGTACGGGGGGAAGCCGGTGCGAATCCGGCGCTGACCCCGCAGCCGTGAGCCGCCCCGCGCGGCGAGCCGGAATGCCTCGTCACGGGTCTGACCGGCTCGCGTCCCCGGGAACGGCCCGGTGACCGGCACCGTCGAGGAGTACGGAGCCGAGCCTGGTGCCCCCGCGCGCCGGTGTCCGGCCCCGGAGGAGAGGCACCCCGCCATGACCATCGTTCGCCGCGGCGCCACGGCACTCGCCGCCACCGCCGTGCTGCTCGCGGTCGGCGCCGGGGCAGTGGCCCCCGCCGCGCTCGCCGCGCCGTCCCCCGCGCCGTCCGACGCCGCGTCGTCCTCCGCCGCCCCGTCCCCCGTGCCGTCGTCGCCCGCGGCCCCCGCCCTCCCGGCCGGCCTGTACGGCACCGCGGACCCCGCCTACGACGGGGTGTGGCGGCAGTCGCTGGCGTTCCTCGCCCAGCAGTCGGTCGGCGTCGAGCCCGCCGGGCAGGCCGTGGCGTGGCTCCTCGGCCAGCAGTGCGCGAGCGGCGGGTTCCCGTCCTTCCGCGCCGACACGGACCGGCCCTGCCCCGCCGACCTGCCCCTCGACACCAACGCGACCGCCGTCGCCCTGCACGCGCTGAAGGGCGTCGACAGCCACCCGGAGGAGACCGGCGAGGCCCGCGGGACCGCCGTGGCGTGGCTGAAGCAGGCGCAGAACCCGGACGGCGGCTGGGGCTACAACCCCGGCTCCCCCAGCGACGCCAACTCCACCTCCCTCGTCATCAGCGCCCTCGCCGGCACCGGCGAGGAGCCCGGCCGGTTCCGGACCGCCACGGGCAAGACCCCGTACGACGCGCTGCTCACGTTCGCGCTGCCCTGCTCCGCCGGGCAGGGCGGCGGCGCCTTCGCCTACCAGCCGGAGAAGGACGGCACCCTCCGTCCCAACGGCGACGCCACCGCGGCCGCCGTCCTCGCCGGGCTCGGCAAGCACGCGCTGGTCCGCGGCGCCACCCCCAACCAGCGGCCCACCTGCGAGGACGCCGCGAAGCCCACTCCGGAGCGGGCCGCCCGCAACGGCGCCGCGTACCTGGCGGACGCCCTGGCGGGGACCGGCCACCTCACCCTGCCGCCCCTGCCCGGCGCGACCGCCCCCGCCGACCAGCCCGACGTGGGCAACACCGCCGACGCCGTCCTCGCCCTCGCCGCCGCCGGGCACCGCGACGCGGCGGACGCCGGGATCGCGTGGCTGGAGGAGAACTCGGCCGCGTGGGCCAAGGACGGCGGCCCCGCCGCGTACGCCCAGCTCGTCCTCGCCGCGCACACGGCCGGGGCCGACCCGCGCGACTTCGGCGGCGCCGACCTCGTCCGGCAGCTCAACGCGACCGGCCCGAAGCCCGCGTCGACGCCCGAGACCCGCGAGCGGCAGGAGGCCGGGGAGGAGCGGGAGGAGTCCGGCTTCCCGGTCTGGCTGATCGTCGCGGTGTTCCTCGTCGCCGGCGTCGGCGTCGGCTTCCTGCTCAGCGGGCGCGGGAAGCAGCGGCCGTGACGGGCCCCACACGCGCGTACCGGCGGTTTTGGGCGCTCGCGGTCTGCCTGGCCGCACTCGCCGCCGTGCCGGCCGTGCCCGGCACGGCGCACGCGGCCGGCTACCGGTACTGGTCGTTCTGGGAGGGCGGCCGGGACGGCGCGTGGGCGTACGCCACGCAGGGCCCGGCCACCGTCCGGCCCGACGACGGCGCCGTCCACGGCTACCGGTTCGCGGTCAGCGCCGACAGCCGGGACGCCGACCGGCCGCGCCTCGCCCCCGACTTCGCCGCGATCTGCGCGGGCACCCGGCCCGAGGAGGGCACCAAGCGGGTCGCGCTCGTCCTCGACTTCGGCACCGCCGCCGACGCCCCGCCGGGCGGCACCCCGCCCGCGCGGCGCACCGCCTGCGCGCGCGTGCGTCCCGACGCGACCGGCGCGGACGCCCTCGCCGCCGTGGCCGCGCCGCTGCGGTACAGCAGCCAGGCGCTGCTGTGCGCCATCGCCGGCTACCCGGAGCGGGGCTGCGGGGAGCAGGTGGACACCGCGGCGGCCGGCCGGCCGTCGCCCGCCCCGGCGACGTCACCGTCCGCGACGGCCGCGCCCGGCGCCGCCCCCGGCGGCCGGGGCGCGTCGCTGGGCCTGTACGCCGGGGCCGCCGCCGTCCTGGCGCTGGGCGCCGCCGCCCTCGTACGGGCGCGTCGGCACGGCCGCCGATGAGGCTGCGCGCTCCCGAGGCGCACCGCTCCAACGCCGTGCCCGCGGGCGCCTGGTGGCTCTGGGCGCTCGGCCTGGCCGTCGCCGCGTCCCGCACCACCAACCCGCTGCTGCTCGGCCTGGTCGTCGGCGTCGCCGGGTACGTGGTCGCCGCGCGCCGCACCGACGCGCCCTGGGCCCGCTCGTACGGCGCGTTCCTCAAGCTGGGCCTGGCCGTCCTGGTGGTCCGGGTGCTGTTCTCCACGCTGCTCGGCTCGCCCGTCCCCGGCACGCACGTGCTGGTCACGCTGCCCGAGGTGCCGCTGCCCGAGTGGGCGCGGGGCGTGCGGATCGGCGGCCGGGTCACCGCCGAGCAACTGGTGTTCGCCCTGTACGACGGGGCGAAGCTGGCGGCGATGCTGGTGTGCGTGGGCGCCGCGAACGCCCTCGCCGACCCGGCGCGGCTGCTGAAGTCGCTGCCGGGAGCGCTGTACGAGGCCGGGGTCGCCGTGGTCGTCGCGATGACGTTCGCGCCGAACCTGGTCGCGGACGTGGCCCGGCTGCGGACCGCCCGGCGGCTGCGCGGTCGCCCCGCGGGCGGGGTGCGGGCGGTCCTCCAGATCGGGCTGCCGGTCCTGGAGGGGGCGCTGGAGCGGTCGGTGGCGGTGGCCGCGTCGATGGACGCGCGCGGGTACGGGCGCACCGCGGCCGTCCCGCCCGCCGTGCGGCACACGACGACCGCGCTGACGCTGGGCGGCCTGCTGGGCGTGTGCGCGGGCACGTACGGGCTGTTCGCCGTGGAGGGCGCCGGGTACGGCGTGCCGCTGCTCGCCGGGGGCGCCGCGGCGGCGCTGGCCGGGCTGTGGCTGGGCGGCCGGCGCACGCCCCGCACCCGCTACCGGCCCGACCGGTGGGGGCCCCGGGCGTGGCTGGTCGCCGGGGCGGGGATCGCGGTGGCCGCCCTGGTCGTGTGGGCCTCCGCCGGGCCGGCCGGGGACGCGCTGCGGCCGGGCGTCACCCCGCTGGCGGCGCCCCGGCTGCCGCTGTGGCCCGCCCTGTCCGTGCTGGTGGGCCTCCTGCCGGCGTTCGTCGCGCCCGTACCGAAAGACCGCTGAGGAGCCCTGGTGATCCGCTTCGAGAACGTCACGGTGACCTACGAGGACTCCGCCGGGCCGGCCGTGCGGGACGTGGACCTGGCCGTCCCGGAGGGCGAGCTGGTCCTGCTCGTCGGCCCGTCCGGCGCCGGCAAGTCGACCCTGCTGGGCGCCGTGTCGGGGCTCGTCCCGCACTTCACGGGCGGCACGCTGCGGGGCCGGGTGACGGTCGGCGGGCGCGACACGCGCACGCACCGGCCGCGCGAGCTGGCCGACGTGGTCGGGACGGTGGGCCAGGACCCGTCCGCGCACTTCGTCACCGACGTCGTCGAGGACGAGCTGGCGTACGGCATGGAGTCGCTGGGCCTGCCGCCCGGGGTGATGCGGCGCCGCGTCGAGGAGACCCTGGACCTGCTGGGCCTCGCCGACCTGCGGGACCGGCCCCTCGCGACCCTGTCGGGCGGGCAGCGGCAGCGCGTGGCGATCGGCTCGGTCCTCACCGCGCACCCGAAGGTCCTCGTGCTGGACGAGCCGACGTCCGCCCTGGACCCGGTCGCCGCCGAGGAGGTCCTGGCCGTCCTCCAGCGCCTCGTGCACGACCTCGGCACGACGGTCCTGATGGCCGAGCACCGGCTGGAGCGGGTGGTGCAGTACGCGGACCGGGTGGTGCTGCTGCGGGAGCCCGGCGCGCCCCTGGTGGCGGGGGCGCCGGCGGAGGTGATGCGGGTGTCGCCCGTGCACCCGCCGGTGGTCGCCCTGTCCCGGCTCGCCGGCTGGACCCCGCCGGCCCTCACCGTCCGCGAGGCCCGCCGGCGGGCGGAGCCGCTGCGCGAGCGCCTGGCGTCCCGGGTACCGGCGCCGGTGCCCGGCGGGCCGACGGCGTCCCCGGGTCCCGTACCACCGGCGTCCCCGGGTCCCGTACCGCCCACCCGGCCCGCTCCCGCCGGGGCGCGGGCCCGCCGCCGCGGGGGCGGCCCGGCTCCGTCCTGGTGGCCGTTTCGCCGCCGCGCCGAGGAGGGCCGTCCGGCGCCCGGGGGCACCGGCGCCGGCCCGGACCTCGCCCGCGTGGACGGGCTCGTCGTCACGCGGGGGCGCGTGGAGGCGCTGCGGGGCGTCGCCCTCGGGGTCGGCTCCGGGGAGACCGTCGCCCTCATGGGCCGCAACGGGGCCGGCAAGTCCACCCTGCTCGGCGCCCTCGCGGGCATGGTCGCCCCCTCCTCCGGCCGCGTCCTCGTGGGGGGCCGCGTCCCGCACCGCACCCCGCCCGCGGAACTGATCCGCGAGGTCGGCCTGGTCCCGCAGGAGCCGCGCGACCTGCTGTACGCGGACACGGTCGCCGCCGAGTGCGCGGCGGCCGACGCGGACGCCGGCGCCGAACCGGGCACCTGCCGCGCGCTGGTGGCGGAGCTGCTGCCGGGCGTACCGGACGGCACGCACCCGCGGGACCTGTCGGAGGGGCAGCGCCTGACCCTGGCCCTGGCCGTGGTGCTGACCGGCCGCCCCGGGCTGCTGCTGCTCGACGAGCCGACCCGGGGCCTGGACTACGCGGCGAAGGCGCGCCTCGTGGAGGTGCTGCGGCGCCTCGCCGCCGACGGGCACGCGATCGTGATGGCCACGCACGACGTGGAGCTGGCGGCGGAGCTGGCGCACCGGGTGGTGGTCCTCGCCGACGGGGAGGTCGTCGCCGACGGGCCGACCCACGAGGTCGTCGTGGCGTCCCCGGCGTTCGCCCCGCAGGTCGCGAAGGTGCTGGCCCCGCAGCCGTGGCTGACGGTCGCGCAGGTGGAGGCGGCGCTGTGACGGCGCGTCCCGTGCGGCTGGGCCCGCGCTCGGTCGCCGCGCTGGTCCTGATCAGCGCCGTCGGGGTGGCCGCGTTCGGCTGGCCGCTGCTGGCGGACGGCGCGTCCGGCCTGGCGGAGGCGCACGCGGGGGCCGCGCCGTGGCTGTTCGCGGCGCTGCTGCCGCTGCTCGTCGGGGTGGTCGTGGCGACGATCGCCGACTCGGGCATGGACGCGAAGGCCGTCGCGATGCTGGGCGTGCTGGCGGCGGTGGGCGCCGCGCTGCGGCCGCTGGGCGCGGGGACGGCGGGCCTGGAGCCGATGTTCTTCCTCATGGTGCTGAGCGGCCGGGTGCTGGGGCCGGGCTTCGGGTTCGTGCTGGGCGCCGTGACGATGTTCGCGTCGGCGCTGCTGACCGGCGGGGTCGGGCCGTGGATGCCGTACCAGATGCTGTCGATGGCGTGGTTCACGATGGGCGCCGGGCTGCTGCCGGCCGCGGACCGGCTGCGGGGCCGGGGCGAGCTGCTGGTGCTGGCGGTGTACGGGGCGGTGGCGTCGTTCGCGTACGGGACGGCGATGAACCTGCAGGGGTGGGTGCTGGCGCTGCCGGAGGGGTCGAGCGGGATCGCCTTCCACGCGGGCGAGCCGGTCCACGAGAACCTCGTGCGGTTCGCGGCGTACTGCCTGGCCACCTCCATGGGCTGGGACCTGGGGCGGGCGGCGCTGACGGCGGTGCTGACGCTGACCATCGGATCGATGGTCCTGAAGGCCCTCCGGCGTGCGACTCGACGGGCGGCGTTCGAGGCCCAGGTCACATTCGAAGGGGACGAAAACCCTCATCCGGGGCATTTCTGAGTGATGTGGGTCACATTGCCCACGTCACATACGACCCCCGTTAGTGGACTTCCCGGCGGTCCGGAAGGCGGCCCGCCCGCTCGTCGCGACCTACGCCGACCGCCGCCGGGCGGGCCGCGCCGCGGGGACGGGTCTCCGGTCGCGCCTCGTACAAGGGGGGCTTTGCCATAGCCCGCCGATCTTGCTTTGGTGGATGACGTCGCCGGGCACCGACGGCGGCGCGATCGCCTCGCGGTCCCGCCGAAGTGCCCTCTGGCAAGCCTCTTGAGCCCCCGGGTACCCCCGGCCCGGTTCCAGCATGCCCGCGGCAACCCTGTCCCCGACGTGAGGTCCCTTACGACGTGTTCCGCTCCATCTCCAGCCGTTTCTCCGTCCGCAACAAGTCCGTCGCCGCCGCCACCACCGTGCTGCTGGGCGCCTCGGGCGCGATGATGGCGGTGACGACCCCGGCCTCGGCCGCGACCGGCTCGGCGCAGGCCGTCGCCCAGAAGATGATCCCGTCCGGCCAGTACCAGTGCTTCAGCAAGATCGTCGAGCACGAGTCCGGCTGGAACCCCACCGCCACCAACGCCTCGTCCGGCGCGTACGGCCTGGTCCAGGCCCTGCCCGGGTCGAAGATGGCGTCCGCGGGGTCGGACTGGAAGACCAACCCGGCCACCCAGATCGAGTGGGGCCTGGACTACATGAACGACCGTTACGGCAGCCCGTGCGGCGCCTGGCAGTTCTGGCAGACCAACCACTGGTACTGAGCCGCCGCTCCCGCGGCCGCTCCCCCGGCGGGAAGCCCCCGGTGACCACGTTCACCGGGGGCTCCGCCATGTCCGCGCGGAATCCCGCCGCACCGGCGGCGGATGTCGGCTAGGTTCCCGATCATGACCCAGAACGCTCAGGACCCCCAGGCGCGCTGGAGCGCCGTCGACGCGTACGTCACCGACCTGCTCGCCCCCGCCGACGAGGCGCTGACCGCCGCGCTCGCCGCGAGCGACGAGGCGGGCCTGCCGCAGATAGCGGTCGCCCCCAACCAGGGCAAGCTGCTGCACCTGCTGGCCCGTGTCCAGGGCGCCCGCACGATCCTGGAGATCGGCACGCTCGGCGGGTACAGCTCCATCTGGCTGGCCCGGGCGCTGCCGCCGGAGGGCAGGCTGATCTCGCTGGAGTACGACCCCGCGCACGCCGAGGTCGCCCGGCTCAACCTGGCCAGGGCCGGTCTCGACGCGGTGGCCGAGGTCCGCACGGGCGCCGCCCTGGACACGCTGCCGGAGCTGGAGGCGGAGGGCGCCGGCCCCTTCGACCTGGTCTTCGTCGACGCCGACAAGAAGAACAACCCGCGCTACGTGGAGTGGGCGCTGCGCCTGACCCGCCCGGGCAGCGTGATCGTCGTCGACAACGTGGTGCGCGGCGGCAGGGTCGTCGACGGGGAGACCGCCGACGAGGCGGTCCGCGGCACGCGCGAGATGTTCGACCTCGTCGCGCGCGACCCCCGGCTGGACGCGACGGCGTTCCAGACGGTCGGCGTGAAGGGCTACGACGGGATGCTCGTCGCCCGGGTGGTGTCCTAAAGGCCGTGCCGACGACGGACCCGGCCGCGCACTGGGAGATACGCCCCGAGCGGTACGACACGGCCGACGCGACCGCGCTGCGCCGCGACTACTACGGCGACGTGGCCGGCCGCTACTGGCGCCGCCCCGCCACGCCCCGGGAGGTCGACGAGGGGCTGGCCGGCGACGGCGTGGAGGCCCTGGAGCCGCCGACCGGCCGGTTCCTGGTGGGCCGGTACGGCGGGCGGCCGGCGGCCTGCGGCGGGGTGCTGCTGCTGGACGCCGGGCGGGCGGAGCTGACCCGGGTCTTCGTCCGCCGCGCGTTCCGCGGCACGGGCGGCGCCGGGCTGCTGCTGACCGCCCTGGAGGCCGCCGCCACGGAGCTGGGCGCGCGGCGCACGGTGCTCAACACGCGCCTGGACCTGGTGGAGGCCCGCGCCCTGTACGTCCGCCACGGCTACCGGGAGATCCCGGCGTACTGCGAGGGCCCGTACATGGAGGTCTGGTACGGCAAGGAACTGACCTGACCCCGGCGCGGGACCGCCCCGGCCCTCGGCCCCCCGGTCCCGCGCCGGGCACCGGTCCCGTGCCGACCTCCGGGTCCGCGCCGCGCCGGGCACCGGTCCACACCGTGCCGGCCGCCGGTTCCGCGCCGCACCGCACCGGTCGCCGGGTGTGCGGCGGCCTCCTAGGTCCGGTGGTTCGGGGGTGGTGGCCCGGCCCCCGGGTGCTCCCGGTCCGAGCCGCACAGCTCGGCGGTCAGCTCCCGCACGAGCTGGTTGAGGTCGGTGGGCCGATCCGGCCCCCACCAGTCGCCGAGCAGCTCCGCGAGGGACTCCTCGCGGGCGCGCGCCAGCCGGGTCGCCGCCTCCACGCCCCGGTCGGTGAGGATCATCTGGAGGCCCTCGCGGCGGGCCAGCCCCCGCTCCTCCACCTGCCGGGACGCGTCCGTGACGGCCCTGAGCGGCACGGACGCGGCCTCGGCGAGCCGCCCCGGCTCCACGGTCCCGTGGCGGCGGATGCGCAGCAGCAGCCAACTGGCCGCGGGCAGCAGGTCCATCCCCGCGCGGGCGGTGATCCTCTCGTACACGGCCTTGCGGCCCTCGCGGGAGCCGAGCACGGACAGGGCGCGGGCGACCTCGTCGTACGACGAGCGCTCGACGGGGTTGGAGGCGAGGGTCTCGCTCGGGTCGGGCGCGGTCACGGAGCCGCGGAGCTGGTCCTCGCGCAGGAACCAGGCGAGGGCGAAGGCCAGCAGGACGATCGGCGACGCGTACAGGAAGACGTCCGTGATGGAGGTGGAGTACGCGTCGAGCGCGACCGGGCGCAGGGCGGGCGGCAGCTCGGTGATGGCGCGCGGGTCGGCGGAGATCGTGTGCGCGTCGGCGCCGGGCGGGACGTCCTGGCCGGCGAGGGCGTCGGCCAGCTTGCCGGTGAGGCGGTTGGTGAAGATCGTGCCGAAGACGGCCACGCCGAAGGAGGCGCCGATGGAGCGGAAGAAGGTGGCGCCGGAGGTGGCGACGCCCAGGTCCTCGTAGCCGACGGCGTTCTGCGCGACCAGCACCAGGACCTGCATGACGAGGCCGAGTCCGGCGCCGAAGACGAAGAAGTACACGCTCATCTCCCACGTGGGGCTGGTCATCTGCAGCCGGTGGAGGAGGAGCAGGCCCACGGTGGTGATCGCGGTGCCGAGGATGGGGAAGACCTTCCACCGGCCGGTGCGGCTGACGATCTGCCCGGACACGGTGGAGGTGAGCAGCATGCCGACCACCATCGGCAGCATGTGGACGCCGGACATGGTGGGGCTGATGTGCTGCACGACCTGGAGGAAGGTCGGCAGGTAGGTCATGGCGCCGAACATCGCGAAGCCGATGACGAAGCTGATGGCGGAGACGAGCGTGAAGGTGCGGATCCGGAACAGCCGCAGCGGCAGGACGGGCTCGGCGGCGCGCCGCTCGGCGTACACGAACGCCACGAGCAGCACGGCGCCGAGGGCGGCGAGGCCGATGATCCGGGCGGAGCCCCACGGCCAGGTGGTGCCGCCGAGGGAGGCGACGAGCACCAGGCAGGTGGCGACCGAGGCGATCAGGAACGTGCCGAGGTAGTCGATGGTGTGGGGGGTGCGGCGGACCGGGATGTGCAGGGCGGCGGCGATGACGAAGAGGGCGACGATCCCCACGGGCACGTTGATGTAGAACACCCAGCGCCAGGTGAGGTGTTCGGTGAAGACACCGCCGAGGAGCGGCCCGAGGACGCTGGTCGCGCCGAAGACGGCGCCGAAGATCCCCTGGTAGCGACCGCGGTCCCGGGGCGGGACGAGGTCGCCGACGATCGCCATGGACAGCACCATGAGCCCGCCGCCGCCCAGGCCCTGCACGGCGCGGTAGGCGATGAGCTGCGGCATGTCCTGCGCGATGCCGCACAGCACGGAGCCGAGGAGGAAGATGACGATGGCCGTCTGGAAGAGTTTCTTGCGCCCGTACTGGTCGCCGAGCTTGCCCCACAGGGGCGTGGCGGCGGTGGAGGCGAGCATGTAGGCGGTGACGACCCACGACAGGTGGTCCATGCCGCCGAGCTCGCTGACGATCGTCGGCAGGGCGGTCGACACGATCGTCTGGTCGAGCGCGGCGAGCAGCATGCCCAGCAGCAGCGCCCCGATGGGCACCAGGACCGTGCGCCGGTTGTACCCCGTTCCGGGGGCGGGGCTGGTGGTCGGGGTGCCGACTGGCCGCGTCATGGGCGCCTCCCTCACTGTCTCCGTCTCCCTCTCCATCGTGGGCGTTCCGGCCCGTTATGGCCTGCCGAGAACGGTCGGGGATGTCGGGAGGG
Organism: Streptomyces tamarix; assembly: GCF_032423885.1. Taxonomy (NCBI): domain Bacteria; kingdom Bacillati; phylum Actinomycetota; class Actinomycetes; order Kitasatosporales; family Streptomycetaceae; genus Streptomyces; species Streptomyces tamarix. Next base: position 106,480 of record NZ_JAWCTQ010000018.1, read on the forward strand.
TCACTCCGGGCTGCATAATCGCTGCCAGTTCCCGGGGGCGGGATCCAGTCAGCAGGACTTCTAGGGGAGGGACCCACAGTGGCCGGAACGGTCTGTCCTGAGTGCGGCACGCCCGCGGCGCCGCGGGGTGCCGGCTGCGCCTGCGGCGGGGTGGAGGACAGCGGGCCGGCGCCGGGCGCCTTCGACCCCCTGCGGATTCGCCCGTACGTGAACCTCCAGTCGCCGCCCGAGCCCGTGGACCCGCGCCCGGCGGCCGGCGCGGTGCCGGGTGCGGGGGCGCCGCTCCCACCGGAGGCGGCCTACGGGGGCCGGAAAACGGAACCGGACGTGGAGTCCACGGCACCGCTGTACCTCGGGACCGGGACCGGAGCCGGTCCGACGGCGGGCCCGCCGCCCGCGAACGGGGCACCGGGCGCGGGGTACGGAGCGCCGGGCCCCGGATACACGGCGCCGGGATACGCGGCGGGCTTCACCGGCGCGGGTGACGTGGACGCGACGCACGGCATGGACGGCGTGGATGGCGTGGACGTCACGCCGGGGCCGCGCCGTTCGCGCCGGCGTGAGGACGTGCGGCGGCCGGCGGGCGGGCGCCGTCCGGGGGCGGTCGCCGCCGCGGTGGCGGCGGTCGTGGCGGTGGCCGGGGCGGTGGCGTTCGCGGGCGGCCTGTTCGACGGCGGCGATACGGCCGACCGGGTGGCGCCCGACCCGAACCTGAGCGCGCCCCCGTGGCCGACCGGCCCGGCGGACCCGGCCAGCCCGGCGCCGGAGGAGAGCGCGGAACCCTCGCGGACCGCCTCGTCGGTGCCGTCCGCCACGTCCTCCGCGTCCGCCAGGTCCTCCGCGCCCGCGGCGGCCCCCTCGCCGTCCGCGTCGGGCGCCCCGTCCTCCACGGGGGCCGGGGGCGGCGCCCCGGACACCGCGGGCCCCACCGCGTCGAAGCTCCCGGAGCGGCGGGAGACCGCCTCGGTGCGACCGCGCCCCGACACCCAGCAGCCGTCCGCGCCGAACACGGAACGGCCACAGGAGCACGGTTCGACCCTGCAACGCGGCGACCAGGGCGAGGAGGTCCTGGAGCTCCAGTACCGACTGCGCGACCTCGGCCTGTACTACGACGCGATGAACGGCCGCTACGACAAGAACGTCGAGCGGTCCGTCGCCGAGTACCAGACGCGCCGCGGGATCACCGCCGACCCGCGCGGCGTCTACGGCCCCACCACCAGGAAGGCCCTGGAGACCGACACCGCCCACATGGACGACTGAGACGACTGAAACGCCGCCCGTGCGGTACGGGCCGCACCCGTACCGCACGGGCCCGCGCGGGCCCCGGACCGGCCGCCTCCGCGAGGGGCCGGGTGGCGCTGCACGCCCTTTGTTTTGTATCGTGGAGAAACAAAGTGGTCCCGCCCGTATTCCCTGACCGGCGGGCGGGCCCACTTCGTACGTCTTCTGCCTCTGGAGTGCCCATGCCGGCCACCGCTTCCACCCCCGACGTCCTCACCACCCGCGCCCTGCTGCTCGACATGGACGGCACGCTCGTGAACTCCGACGCGGTGGTGGAGCGCGTCTGGCGGCGGTGGGCGCTGCGGCACGGGCTCGACCCGGAGGAGGCGCTGAAGGTGGTGCACGGCCGCCAGGGGTACGCCACGATGGCCGTCCTCCTCCCGGGCCGCCCGATGGAGCAGAACCACGCGGAGAACCGCGAGCTGCTCGCCGAGGAGACCGCCGACCTCGACGGCGTCGTCCCGGTCCCGGGCGCGCCCGCCTTCCTCGCGGCCCTCGCCGCGCTCCCGCACGCCCTGGTGACCTCCGCCGACGCGGCGCTGGCTCGGGCCCGGATGGGCGCCGCGGGGCTGCGGATGCCGGACGTGCGGGTGACCGCGGAGTCCGTGAGCGCCAGCAAGCCGGACCCGGAGGGCTTCCTGAAGGGCGCGGCCGAGCTGGGCTTCGCGCCCCGGGACTGCGTGGTGTTCGAGGACTCCGAGGCGGGCGTCGAGGCCGGGCGGGCCGCCGGGATGCGCGTCGTGGGCGTGGGCCCGCGCGCGGCGGCGTTCGCGCCGGACGTGCACGTACCGGACCTGACGCACCTGCGGGTGGAGGCGGACGCCGACGGCGGGATCCGCCTGCGCGTCACGCCGTAGCACCCACCGGCCGGGGCACCCCCGAAGGGCACCCCGGCCGGTCGGGCGTCTGGCCCGCCGGCCCACCGGCCGGCCAGACGACCCGCAGGTCAGCCGACCAGCGCCTCGTACAGGCTGAAGCCGGCCAGGGCCAGCATCAGGCCCGCCGCCACCTTCGTGATCAGCCGCAGAGGCACGTACTTCATCAGCGTCCGCCCGCCGACGATGCCCAGTCCGGCGACCGCCCAGAGGGCGAGGACCGCGCCGAGGCCGACGGAGAGCGGGTCGTCGTAGCGGGCGGCCAGGTTCGCGGTCATGATCTGCGTGAGGTCGCCGAACTCGGCGACGAGGATCAGCATGAAGCCCGCCCCGGAGACCTTCCAGAACGACTGGTCGGCGGGGGCCTTCATCTCCTCGTCGTCGCCGTCGTCCTTCTTCAGCAGCAGCATCGCCGCGCCCGCGAGGAACAGCACGCCGACGAACGCCTGCACCAGCCGGTGCGGCAGCAGGGTGAGGACGCTGCCCGCGGCGACGGCGAGCGCCACGTGGACCGCGAAGGCGGCGGCGACGCCCGCGAAGACGTACGACGCCCGGTAGCGGGTGCCCAGCATGAGGCCGGCGAGGGCGGTCTTGTCGGGGAGTTCGGCGAGGAAGACGACACCGAAGGTGATCGCCATGATCGTGAAGCTGAGCACGGGCTGGGTTCCTCAATCGGTCGGGCCGCCGCCGTGCCGAGAGACCTTCGCTCACGCGTTCCAGGGGTCGCTTCGGCACGGCAGGGCCATGGGTACATGGATTCTGCTGATGCCGAAGGTCTCGCTGGCGGTCTCCGTGGAGGTCCGCCTCCGGGCGCCGGCCGGGCACGAGGCCCAGCAGTATGTCGACGGTCCGGCTAGGAGCTACTCCCCTTCTGCTCCCTCCAGGGTACGCGACGCCGGCCGGAACCCTCCTCCCGGTGCAGCAGCCCCCGCGCGACCAGCTCCAGCACCACCGCGACCGCGACCGCCTGCACCGCCATCAGCGCGACCAGCACGAACAGCTGCACGGCCCCGGCGAGCAGCGGCGACGCCCCGCCCAGCAGCATCCCGACGAACGCGCCCGGCAGTGTGACGAGCCCCACGGTCCTGGTCTGGTCGAGCCCCGGCAGCAGCGCGTCCGCCGCCGCCGTCCGCGCCACCTCCAGGCGGGCCTCCCTCGGCAGCAGCCCCAGCGCGAGGCCGGCCTCGACCTCGCCGCGGCGGGTGGCGAGCTCGTCCAGGGCGCGCCGGCCGCCGAGGACGGTGGCGGTGAGCGCCCCGCCGATGAGGATGCCGGTCACGGGGATCAGCGCGATGCCCTCGGCCGGTACGAGCCCGGTGAGCAGCAGCGCCGCGACGACCGGGGCGACCCCGGCGCCCACCGGGGCGGCGGCCCACCACCAGGTGCGGTTGTGTGTGAGGCGCCGTCCGGCGGTCCGCACGGCGACGCCGTACATCATCAGCAGGAAGAGCAGCAGCAGCGGCGCGGCGCGGACCACCCAGCCGATCACCAGCGAGACGGCCGCGAGCTGCACCGCCGCGCGCACTCCCGCGACGACGGTCTCGCGGGGCGGGCGCAGCCGGGCGACGGCGACGACGGCCGCCGCGACGGCGAGCAGGGCGGCGAGGACGGCGCCGAAGGTGAGGTCGACCGGCAGCAGCACGCGTCAACCCTAGGGCGCTGAGCGTGACCTGTCCGGGTGTCAAGAACTGGACACGGGCCTTGATGTGACGTGTTCATGTCGTCACGCTGTTACCTGGAGCCCATTTCCAGGACATCCGGCGCCACCACCATGGGCGGGCCGCCCGCACGGGCGCACCGGCCGACACCCCCACCGCACAAGGGAGTTCGCATGTTCTCTGTCTACGCGCGTCGATCCGCGCGCCGCCTCGCCGCGCTCGCCGCGACGGCCGCCCTCGCGGTCACCGGCCTGCTGACCACCGCCCCCGCCGCCCAGGCGTCCCCGCCCACCCCGGTCAGCGCCGCCACCGCGCGCACGTACCTGGGCCAGCTCACGGTCCGGGCGGAAGGTTCCTCCTCCGGCTACAGCCGGGACCTGTTCCCGCACTGGATCACCCAGTACGACGCCTGCAACACCCGCGAGGTCGTCCTGGAGCGCGACGGCACGGGCGTCATCCAGGACTCCACCTGCGCGGCGACCGGCGGGAGCTGGTACTCCGAGTACGACGGCGCCACCTGGTACGCCGCCTCCGACCTCGACATCGACCACGTCGTGCCGCTCGCCGAGGCGTGGCGCTCGGGCGCGAACTCCTGGACCACCACGCAGCGCCGCTCCTTCGCCAACGACCTGACGCGTCCGCAGCTCATCGCCGTCACGGACAACGTCAACCAGGCCAAGGGCGACCAGGACCCGGCCGAGTGGCTGCCCTCGCGCACCGCGTACCGCTGCACGTACGCCCGCATGTGGGTGCACGTGAAGCACTACTGGGGCCTCTCGGTGGACTCCGCCGAGAAGAGCGCCCTCCAGTCGGTGCTGAACGGCTGCTCCTGACGAAACGTCACTCCCCGGACTGGATCCGGTCCGCACCCCGCTCCTCCGTCACCCCACCCACCCGGCCCCGGACCGCACGGCGGGGTGGCGGAGGGACACCGGGCCCAGGCGGGGCGCCGGACCCAGGTGAGACACCGGGCCCAGGTGAGACACCGAGCCCAGATGGGGTGCCGGGCCCAGACGGGACGGAAGGACGGTACGGACACCGTCACACTCGAACCGGACGCCGGTCGCCGGTCACCGGTCACCGGTCGCCGGACGCCAGGCGCCGAACGAGACCTTCGATCACGCGACCTTCGACCACGCGCTCGTACGCCACGGCCGCGCCGACCACACGCGTGCTTGCGAGGTCGTCGTCCACGGGGTCGCCGTCCACGCGGGCAGCCGATCCCCCGTACCGGCGACACACCGTCCCACCTGCGGTGACCCTTCGGATACCGCGTCGAGGCGCGGTACGGGACGCCGGTGCCGACCAAGCCGTGGCGGGCCCCTCCGGTCGACCGGCCCATCGCCCCGGGACCAGTGCCGCCCCCGCCCTACGCGCCGGAGACCCGAAGCGGCACCGCCCGCGTCCGGGGCCCCTCCCCGAGCCGGGGACGACCGACCCGACGTGGACCGCAGGCCCTCGGGTTCGGCTTCCACGAGGAGCGCGTCGGGGCCGGCGCGCCCAACCCCGCCTCGCCCTTCCCGGCCTTCGGGTGACCGGGGACCGGAACCCGCCCGGACGTGCACCACCGTTCGTCGCGGACCGGAGGGCCGGGGCCCGCGCGAGCCCTCAGCCCCACTCCGGCCCCGGCTCCCGCTCCGGCCCCGGACCTGGTCGCCCCGGCCCCGGCTCCCGGAGCAGCTCGGGAAACTGCCGTTCGAGTTCCTGCCGTACCGCTTCCAGGGTCGGGTCGACGACGTTCCACGCGTGCGCGGCCGGGTGGTTCCGGAACAGCGTGCACGCGTCCCCGTACGCGCCCCCGGTGACCTCGCACGCGGGCAGCAGGACGAAGCGCCCGCCGAGCGCGCTCCAGCGGAACCAGACCGCCCCGCCCGTAGCGTCGTCGTCCCAGCAGAACTCCGCGTGCTCCCCCTCGTGTTCCTCACCCAGTTCGCACATCGGGTGGCCGAACCCGCCGTGCGGGGTGCGTACGGCGGTGACGGCGGTGCACTGCAACATGGGCGCTTCCTGGCCGGGAGAAGGGGAACGACGGACGGACGCGAAGGCGCGCATCACAGCAGCTCACCCCGGCTCCGGGCGTTCCACCGCTCGATCTCCGCGTGGAGCCGCTCCTTGTGGGTCGTCCGGCGGACCGCCCCGGGCTCGGCCTCCCACTCGGCCCCGCCTCGGACGGGGCGCAGCGACCAGTACGAGCCGGCGAGCCCCCGGAACTCCCCGACGCGGTCACCACGGCTGGTGTCCACCACGAGCGTGCCGAGGGTCGGAACGGGCGGGGGGTCCTGCGGGGTCGCACGCTCGGTTTCTCCGGACACCGAAGACTCCTCTCCGTAGTCAATCCACTACCAAGGCGGCTCAGCGTGTCCTAGAGTCGGATTTGCTTCAACGTGTCGGGGAAGGACGGAAAGTCGGTGTTGGGCCGTTGAACATCAAGGAGTTGGACCCGGACAGCTCGCCGCAGGCGGCGTTCGGGGCACGTCTGCGCAGGCTGCGCGGAGAGCGCGGTTGGACGCAGGACGAGTTGGGCGCGCGGATGGGGTACTCCAGTACGCACCTCTCGTCCATAGAAACTGGTCGAAAGATGCCTACCTTGCGCCTCGCGCGGCAGGCGGATGCGGCGCTGGGAACCGGTGACCTGTTCGAGCGCGAATGGCGCGAGATGCGGCAGGGCTCACTACTGGAGGGCTTCCCCGAGTACGTCGAGCACGAGGCCCGCGCGGCGGAGATCCGGTTGTACGAGGTCGGCGTGATGCCCGGTCTCCTCCAGACCCCGAGGTACGCCTCCGTACTCGCGGAGAGCGCCCTCAAGAGGGGCGCGATCACGCCCGAGCAGGCGGAGGAACGGGTCTCGCTCGTCGCCGAGCGGCAGGCAGCGCTGGTCCGGACACCGCCGCCGATGATCTTCGTGGTGCTGGACGAGAGCTGCATCCGTCGGCCCATCGGGGAACCGGAGGTCATGGAGGCCCAGTTGGAGCGGCTGATCGAGTTCGCCGAGCAGCCGAACACCGTGCTCCAGATCGCGCCGTTCGACATGGGCGCACGTCGCCCGTTCAATCTGCCGATAACCCTGCTGACGATGCCGAATCGCTCGCTCATGTCGTACGCCGAGTCCGCGCAGCAAGGCTTCCTTGAGCGGGAAAGCACCTCGGTGTTGCCCCTTCTGACGGCCTACCATCAACTACAGGCCGAGGCGCCGTCGCAGGCGGTCTCCGTGGCCACGATCAAACAGTTACGAAAGGGCACCCCGTGACGACCACGACCGAATCCCCCCGCTGGTTCACGTCCTCGTACAGCGACAACGGCGGCCAGTGCGTCGAGGTCGCGGCCAACCTCGCCGTCTCGCACGGCGTGGTCCCCGTCCGCGACTCCAAGAACCCGACCGGCCCCACCCTGGACCTCCCCACCCACGCGTTCACCTCGTTCGTGGAGGGCGTCAAGGCAGGCCGGTTCGACACCGTCTGACCCAACCGGCCCTTGCCGCCACGCACCGCAACGGCGGCAAGGGCCCCGGCAGCACGCCGAACAGTCCCGATCCAGCGTCGAAAGGGCACCCCGTGACGACCACGACCGAAACCCCCCGCTGGTTCACGTCCTCGTACAGCAACAACGGCGGCGCCTGCGTCGAGATCGCAGCCAACCTCGCCGCCTCACAGGCGTGGTCCCCGTCCGCGACTCCAAGAACCCGACCGGCCCCACCCTGGACCTCCCCACCCACGCCTTCACCTCCTTCGTGGAGGGCGTCAAGACAGGCCGGTTCGACACGCTCTGACCCAACCGGCCCTTGCCGCCACGCACCACAACGGCGGCAAGGACCCCAGCGGGACGCCGAACAGTCCCGATCCAGTGACGAAAGGGCACCTGTGACGACCACGACCGAAACCCCCCGCTGGTTCACCTCTTCGTACAGCGACAACGGCGGCGCCTGCGTCGAGGTCGCGGCCAACCTCGCCGCCTCACATGGCGTGGTCCCCGTCCGCGACTCCAAGGTCCCCGCCGGCTCGACCCTCCGCCTCTCCCCCACCGCGTTCACCTCGTTCGTCGAGAGCGTCAAGGGGGGCAGGCTCGGCGCCTGAGCACACGAAGGCCCCGCCCGCTCCCGCGTCGGGGGAGGGCGGGGCCACGTGTTGGTGGACGCTCGGGTGAGCCGCGTGCCGGAACGAGCGGAAACGGGTCGTGCCCTACGAGGAGGACATCCGCCGGGAGGGCGAGCGGGCGTCGAAGGCCGTGCGGACCGAGGCCCTGATGATCGGCGGCTCCCCGCGTGGCCGCTGCCGCACGACGCCGAGTGGTGGAACGCCGTGCCGTGCTGCCAGAGTGACCGGGGTGCCGGGCCCGGGCCGGGAGCGGGAGCGGGAGCCGGTGGCGCGGGCCGGCACCGCCCCGGCACGACCTGACGGAGCGGTCCCGGTCGGCACGGCACAGCCACGGCAAGGTCCCGGACACCACGGCCCCAGCCGGAGCGGCCTCGGTCAGCGCGGCCCCAGCCGGCGTCGTCCTGGCACGGCCACGGCACGGTCCCGGACGGCACGGCCCCGATCAGCGCGGCCCCAGCCGGCGCAGGTGTGCCCGACGCGGCCCAGCCGGAGCGGGTGTGCCCGACGCGGCGCCAGTCGACGTGGGCGCGCCAAGGCGGTGCGGGCGCACCGAGGCGGCGGACTCGTGGTGGTGCGCGAGGGGCCGTAGGGGCGAGATCCGGCCATTGAACGGCCACCGGCCACCCGCACCGGTCGCGGGGCGGGGCCGCGCGCGTCCGCCCACCCTCCCCCGTACCGCCTGATCACCACCTTCCACCGCTCCCGCCTGCGGCTTTCCGTACCCAGGCCGGACTCCGCGACCCTACGCCCGGGTATCTCCATACGACTGAATGTTGAACTTGCAAGCAAACGTTAGGGGTGCCTAACCTGGGCCGCATCGGTTCAGTCCCCAGCCGAAGGAGCCCCCCATGTCCGCACTCACCAGCCGCCTCCAGCGGTCCCAGCCGTACGCGCTGGCCCTGTTCCGGATCGTCATCGGCCTGCTGTTCCTCTGCCACGGTGCCGCGAAGCTGTTCGGCGTCCTCGGCGGCTCCGACGGCTCGGGCGCCACGGTCCCCGCCGGCACCTGGCCGTTCTGGTACGGGGCCGTGATCGAGCTGGTCGGCGGCGCGCTGCTCATCGTCGGCCTCGGCACCCGCGCCGCGGCGTTCGTCTCGTCCGGCGCCATGGCGTACGCGTACTTCAAGATGCACCAGCCGTCGGGCCTGTTCCCGATGGAGAACGGCGGCGAGGCCGCGGCCCTGTACTGCTGGGCGCTGCTCCTGCTGGTCTTCACCGGCCCGGGCGCGCTGGCGCTGGACGGCCTGTTCACCTCCCGCACTCGGGAGGCCGGGCGGGACCGCGCGGCGGTGGCGGCGTAACCACCGGCTCCCGCGCGGAGCGGGTGCGCGCGCGGCACGCACGCGGGGCGCGGGGCGACGGCTCCGCGCCCCGCGCACGCCGTGGCACCCCTCCCGCCCCGCGCCCCGGTCGTCGTCCCCCGGCGACCCTCCGACCTCCGGCAACCCGCCGCGCGCCCGGTGACGCGTAAGGCGTACGCTGTACCGCGTTTCTCATGGTGGAGCTGGGAGTCAAGGTGCTGGAGAGCGTGCGGTGGCTGGCCGCGAGCCCGTGGATCTACGCCGCGGTGGCCACCTCCGTCGTACTGGACGTCTTCCTCCCGGTGCTCCCCAGCGGCGCCCTGGTGATCTCGGCCGCGACCGCGGCGACCGCGGCGACGGCGACCGCCGCCCCCGACGGGATCTCGCTCGTCGCCCTCGCCCTGTGCGCGGCGTCCGCCTCGGTCCTCGGCGACCTGGCCGCGTACCGCCTCGCCTGGCGCGGTGGACCCCGCCTCGACCGGGCCATCGCCCGCTCCCGGCGCCTCACCACCGCGCAGGAACGCCTCGGCACCGCCTTCAAGCGGGGTGGCGGCGCACTCGTGGTCATCGCCCGGTTCGCCCCGGCCGGGCGGTCGGTGGTGTCCCTGGGCGCGGGGGCCGCGCGGCGCCGGGCGCGCGAGTTCGTGCCGTGGTCGGCCCTGGCGGGAGTGGCGTGGGCCTCGTACAGCGTGGGCCTGGGCTACTTCGGCGGACAGTGGCTGGGCGCGACGTGGTTCGGCGCGGCGGTCTCGGTGCTCGCGCTGTTCCTGGCGGGAAGCGTCGCGGCGTACGTCATGCGGCGCCCGGCTCCTCCGTCCGCTCCGGCACCGACTTCCTAGCGGCGGCGCCGCGCACGTCGAGTCCGTCGAGCAGCCTCCGCGTCGCCTCGGCCACCTCGGCGACGGCACGCTCGAACACCTCCCGGTTGTGCGCGGCGGGCGCCCGGAAGCCGGAGACCTTGCGCACGTACTGGAGGGCGGCGGCGCGGACGTCCTCCTCGGTGGCCTCCTCGGGCAGCGCCGGCGGGCGGAGGGTCTTGATGTTGCGGCACATGTCCGTTCCTCGGTCGCTCGGGGCGGGTGGCCGGGGTGGCCGAGCGGCCCCCCATCGCCAGGATGCACTTGTCCAGCATGTGATCAGATGAACTCCATGATCAAGGCGAGGACTCTGTATCTGTTCTGCTCGGCCGCTCCCCCGGTGTTCGACGTCGCGAGGGTGATCGAGGACGCGCAGGCGCGCGGCTGGGACGTCTGCCTGGGGCTGACGCCGACCGCCGCGCGCTGGCTGGAGCCGAGTCTCGACGGGCTGGCCGCACTGACCGGGCACCCGGTGCGCCACGAGTACAAGCGCCCGGGCGACCCGGACGTCTGGCCGCCCGCCGACGCGGTGCTGTTCGCCCCGGCCACGTTCAACACGGTGAACTCCTGGGCGCTCGGCCTGACCGGCGCGTTCGTGGTGGGCGTCGCGGCGGAGGCCATCGGGAAGGGCCTCCCACTCGTGGCGATGCCGTGCGCGAACGCGGCGTACGTGCGCCACCCGCAGTTCGACAGGTCGGTGGAGACCCTGCGGGCGGCGGGCGTGACGGTGCTGTACGGGGAGGGCGGCTACCTCCCGGACCCGCCCGGCCAGGACTGGCCGGACCACTTCCCGTGGACACTGGCCCTGGACGCGGTGGAGGCGGCACACGGGGCGGGATGAGCGCCCCGGGGGTCGGGCACTGGGGCGCTGGGGCCGGGTTACGGGGGCCGGGGACCTCGCGCCGGGGGGCGGAGGCCGGGCACGCGCGCCGGCAGCCGGGGACCAGGGGCCAGGGGCGCCAGGGACCGCGCCAGGCGTCCAGGCGTCAGGCGTCAGGCGTCAGGCGTTGGGACGCTTGCCGTGATTGGCCTTCTTGCCCTTGCGGGCACGCCGCTTGTTGCCGCGCTTCGACATGAGGTCACTCCCTTCGGAGCCCACGAGGGGCGTTCCGGTCATTTGGGGCATTCGCCAGTCTAGGGCCGCCCGGAACGCCCCGCACGGCTACGGCGGCCACGGCCACAGGGATGCCGCCCGGCAGGGCGCGGGCTGCCGGGCGGGGACCGGCGCCCCCGGCCGTACCGGTGGAGGCGACGACAGCGCGCCGCGACCACCCGCGGACCCTCGAAGCGGAGCGACCCAGCGGGCACCGGCGCAACGCATCACGTCACGGCACGGCACGGCACGGCGAGGATCGACGGCGCGTGACGGCCTTACCTCACAAGCAGGTTGACGCTGGGACGGGAGTACGCCCACGAGAACATCCCTGCCTCGTGAGGCAGTTGATTCCCGGCCTTTTCACTCATCTTTGTCAACTGCACGCCACCCCGAGTGACCAACCCCCGCGCCGGGCACCTCACTGTCAGGTGCCCGCACCACTCTCCTGCCCTGCCGCGAGGCACCACACGCCCCAAGGAGGAGACGCATGGCCTGGTATCCGGGGGCTAAGCGCATGGAGTTGCAGCCGGAGTCGAACGGGCAGCCCGCGATCCGACCGACGCAGTTCATCATGCACAGCATCGCCGCCCCGTGGACCGCACGCCGGATGTACGAATACTGGCGCGATTCATCGAACTTGGAATCGCATTTCGGACTGGGGTACGAAGGCGACCTCGCCCAGTACATCGGCACCGAGACGCGCGCCGACGCCAACTACCAAGCCAACCGGCGCCCCGACGGCACCGGCGCGGTGTCCATCGAGACGGCGTCCAACCTGAAGCACACCGACCCGTGGACGGACGAACAGGTCGAGCAGTTGATCCGGTTGGGGGTGTGGCTGCACCAGCGCCACGGCCTGCCCCTGCGGATCTGCCGCAGCCACGACGACCCCGGCTACGGCTACCACCGCCTGCACTCCGCCTGGTCGTCGGGCGGCACCGCGTGCCCGGGGGACGCGCGCGTGAACCAGTTCCGCAAGGTCGTGTTCCCCGGAATCGTGAAACGCGCCAAAGGCCAGCCCTCACCCGCACCTGTGGAGGACCCCATGCCCCAAGTCCTGTTCGAGTCCCAGACGGGCGGCCCGACGCTGGCCGCGGGCGAGCGCGTGGAACTGCCGGCCGCGCGGGACACGGCGATCCTCCGGGGGCCGTGCGTGTACAACGTGTCGATCGGCCTGAAGCTGACGAGGACGAGCGCGGACAAGCGGGTGCGGCTGCGGTTCGTGCACGTCGACGCCGAGACCCGCCGCCGCTCCGCGGGGCTGGAGGTCGACGTGCCGACGCGGGACGGCGAGACGTACGCCCAGGTGTCGCGGCGCGGGGAACTGCCGGCCGGCCAGTACCTCAAGGTGGAGGCCCTCGCCGAAGAACCCGTCGTCGTCGCCCACCGCATCGTCGAGGGCCTGTACTGGCCCGCGTGACGCCGCACCGCCGAGGGGCGGCCGGGTAAAACCCGTTGCGGGGGTGCGCACCGCCTGCGAGGCTCCCTGCCATGCCGGAGCACAGTACGTCGCACAGCGTGTCCGCCCTCTTCGACGGCGAAGGCCGCCTCCCCACCATCCCCCGCAGACCGGCCCGCCGCGAGCAGTTGCTGGCCCACCTGGCGCAGACCCTCTTCGAACGGGACCGCTCCTACACGGAGCCCGAGGTCAACGAGGCGCTGCGCACGGTCCACCCGGACTGCTCGGCGCTCCGCCGCTACCTGGTCACGTCGGGCCACCTGGCCCGCACCAGGGACGGCCGCGTCTACCACCGGCCCCCGGCGGCGGCCTGATCATTGCGCCCCCGCTGACGGGCACGCCCCATCCGGGCCGCCGCCCGAGCGGCGCGACCGCTTCGCCCCGGGGTGGAGCGGTCGCTGAGGTCCGCAGCCCCACGCGGACGGGGCCGGCCACCGCCGACCGTCGCGGGAGAGCCCCTACCGTGAAGCGGCGGTGTCGCGGGTCCGACGGGCCATCCCGCGGTACACCACCCAAACGCTGATCAGAACGAGTAGCGCCCCACCGATAGGCCACCCCACGGACCCGCCGTCGCGGTAGTCCCTGATGCCTGCCACCAGCAGGAAACCGGACGGGATCAACCCCGCCCAGTCGAGGGCCCTGCTCAATCTCGCGACGCTCGAAGACTCGGCCACGGCTCGATCCTGGCAGGCGAGGGCCCCTTCCACCAGGTCAGCAGGGGAAGAAGTCAGCGGGGCACCGCCGACCTGGTGCCTCACGGACGACCAACGCGGTGAACTGCGGTCGGGCCGTCAGTGGTGTCGCTGCTGGTTCCCCTTGTTCGGTACCGAACGGCCCAGTGCCGGCCCGAGAACACGACCCGAGGCTGGGAAGACCTCAATGGCGGCACTTCACGCGTAATGCGCGGATATTCCGCCCTCCGAGCGGACGACCTCCAAGAGCCCCTCCTGGGGTGATGCGGTCTCGCGAACGAGAACGGCCCCTCAGCCCTTGGCGCCCGAGGCGCCGAACAGGGTTTTCAGCCGCCGGTTCCCACGGTGGGCGCGGACGGTTTCGAACCGCCGACATCTGCTTTGCAAGTTCACCCAGAGCACTGTCCGGCTGCTGCTGTCGACTGGTGCGACGGCCGGACAGAGATACTGATGACCGCCTCCGTCCGGCGTCGTTGATGTCAGCCGTGGATGACAGATCGCCGCTCGATACGAACTACGGGCGGGACGGCCCCAAGGTCTCTCGACCTGGTCACAGGGGTGGCAGGGACTCGAAGTGGTCACCTGCGGTCACCACAGTTGCGGTACATCTGTGCTGTACCGCAAGCGGGTTGTTTCAGCGGTTGCCGACAAGCTATGCAAAGGGCGCTCTCATGGGAAACGCGAAATACATCCGGTTCGAGGGAACAGCAAGGCATCCACGGGGACACTTCCCAGGGATCTTCGTGCTGGCCAATGAGTTGGCGGCGCAGGGCAAACTGTCTGCCGACCAGTACCAGCTCTGGCGGAGGAACAACGACTGGTACGACGCCAACTACACCAACCCCACCCACGTCGATCCCGACATCTATGACCCTCGGGTGAATCCCGGCGCTGTGGCCTGGTTCAAGGTATCTGCCCAACACCTCATCAAGCGCGTGGACTGGTACCTGGAACTTCTAGCCTCGCACGGCGTCGAATTCCGTCGCCTGGAGTCCTCGAACCCCGGCAAAATCATCTACGAGGACACGGATCAGATCGTGGTCATCCCCACGGAACAACTGAGCCGCACCTGAGCGACTGCCTGACCATCACCCTCCCCGGCTTTCATCCCGTCCGCCGTCGCCCCACACTCCGTGGAGCGGGCGCGGTGCCGAGCGTCCAGGTGAAGCGCCCAACTGGACGAACGACCTGGACGCCCGGTGCCATGTCTGCTCGGCTCTGCCTGGGTCGACGGCGGACGGGGTGGGAAGCTCCCCTGCGCACGCCCCTACGGACCCGCCGCCGGGACGGTGCCCCCGCTCTCCTAGTGCCGGCCGATCTCCCGCCGAAGGCATCAGGCTCTGACCGCGACCGCGCGAACGGTGCTCGACTCATGACCATCGGCCCTGTCCACCTGCGGGCGGGCGTCGGCGCAGCCCGCGCGGAGCGGGCCGGAGGCAGGAACGGCGCGCGGAACGCAGCCGGGAGCCCGCCCGGCGGAGCGGAGCACAGCCGGGGCTTGATGAAGTAGGCAAAGTCTTACCCTGCCCATGATTGACCGCTGATCACTTGTGGCCCGCCTTGCGCGCCGCCGGGCTCGGGTGCGACTCCTTCATGTCTTCTGCGCTGGGCTCCGACGACGTATGCGGGCAGACAACCGTGAGGACGATCCGGGTGTACGAGGTGCGCGCCGGCGGCACCATCACGGTCCAGGAGCGGCGGGAGGTCGATCCGGCGAAGGACACCCCGGCGACGCTCGCCTGCCCGCCCCGCACCTGCCCCCCGCTGCGGCGTCGCCGAGCCCCGCCCTCTGTCGCCCCCGAACGGTCTCCGGCCGCCCCGCCCGGGGTGATGTGGCTCCATGGGGCCTCGCGGACGGGAAAGGCCCCTCAGCCGTTGCCGGTCGAGGGGCCGTACAGGGTTCTCACCTGCTGGTTTCCATGGTGGGCGCGGACGGTTTCGAACCGCCGACATCTGCTTTGTAAGAGCAGCGCTCTACCCCTGAGCTACGCACCCGTGGAGTGA
The DNA here is from genome assembly GCF_032423885.1 of Streptomyces tamarix. NCBI lineage: Bacteria > Bacillati > Actinomycetota > Actinomycetes > Kitasatosporales > Streptomycetaceae > Streptomyces > Streptomyces tamarix. The sequence goes on from NZ_JAWCTQ010000018.1 coordinate 121,794, forward strand.
GTCAACAGCGTACATGGCGCACGGGTGGGGTTCGCAAACCGTTACGGGGGCCGGTCCCGCCCCGGGGTGGGGTCGCCGGATCGTGGGGCGGGGGGTGCGTGGCGTGGGGCTTCGCCGTGGTTCTGTCCTGGGGAAGATCGTGGTTGCGCAGCGTGTCCGTGTCCGTCCTGTCCGTTCCACTCGTCCTGTTCTGCGTCGGCAACGGCGGCCTCCGCGTCGAGCGTGCCGCCTCCGCGACGGTCACCGTCCGGAGCGTCAACGGCGACGTTCACCCCGGCCCTGCGCGGCGCCCCCGAGCAGGTCAGCGGCGCGGCTCCAACGGCGGTGCCGTCGGGCTGCCCGCCGCCGCGGGGCCGTACGCCGGGGACGCCGACAGCGGCAGCGGCAGGGTCGTCTCCGACGTGCCCCGCGACCCGGGCAGCTCGCGTGCGGTCACCGCGTTCAGCGAAAAGGCGAGAACGGCGACGTGGCGGTCCGTACCGCGAACTGATCCGCCCTCCCGTTCGTCGTACCCGGTGGGAGAATGAACCGGCCAGCTCGGACACGTACGGTACGGGGAGCGGATGTGACGGGGACACGCGGCGCACGGCGGTACGCGAAGGACGCGCTCGCCCTGGCGCTGCTGCCCCTGCCCCTGCTCGCCGCCGTCTCGGCCGGGGTGCTCGGCTCGGCCGGAGCGTTCGCCGGGGGCGGGTCCGGGGGTGGCGCGCGGCGCTGGTTCGGCGGCGGGCGCGCCGAGGACCAGCGGGCCGGCGCGCAGGCCGCGAAGGACGCCGCGGCCGCCGCGTTCTACGAGCTGGACACCGCGCAGCGGGGCCTGCGGATCTCCGTCGAGACGATCGCCGCGGTCGACGCCTCGCCCGCCGCGGGCCGGGCCGTCGAGGAGTTCGCCGCGCTGGGGCGGCGCGTCGACGAGGCCAGCCAGGCGTACATCGAGGCCGTCGACAGCTACGACCTGGACCGGGCCGACCTCGACGCCGCCACGGCGTCCGACGCGCGCACGGACCTGACCCGCGCCAAGGACGAGCTGGTACGGGTCCGGGGCGAGTTGGAGCGGTTCGAGGAGCGGCTCGCCCCGCTCCTCGACACGGCCGAGACACAGCTGGCCCGTCTCGCCCCGGCCGTCGAGCGGGCCCGCGCGGCGCTGCTCGCCGCGAGCGACGCGCTGGACGCCGCGCGTGGCTCGGGGTTGCGCGCGGACGACCAGGCCGCGCGGCTCGCCGCCCTCGCACCCGAACTGACCAGGCTCAACGAGGGCGCGGGACGACACGGCGTCGCGGAGACCCTGCGGCGTGCCGACCATGTGCTGCGCGAGGCCGAAACCGTACGGGCAGAGGCGGAGCGGCTGCCGGAGCGGGCCGCCGAGATCGACCGGCGGCTGGTGTCCCTCCGTACGCGCGCGCAGGCCCTCGCCAACCGGGTCGTCTCCGTGGAACCCGTGATGAGCGAGCTGCGGCGCCGGTTCAGCGCCGCGTGCTGGCAGGACCTCCAGCCCGTGCCGGAGCGGGCCGCGCAGGCCGTGCGGCAGGCGGAGGGGAAGCTCGCCGAGGCGGGGCGGGCGCGGGAGGAGCAGCGGTGGGCGGACGCGACGGCGCTGCTGGGCACGGTACGGGCGCTGCTGAACGCGGCGGACGAGGCCGTGTCCGCCGCCGGGGACCGGCTCCGGAGGCTCGACGCCGTGTCCGAGGACCCGCAGCAGGAGATCGAGCGCACGCGCTTCACGATTCGGGACGCCCAGCGGCTCGCCATGGACGGCCGCCACACCCCGGACCCGCGGCACGCCGGTCCCCTCGACGACGCGGTGGCCCGCCTCGACCGGGCGGTGACCGGCCTGGAGGGGCGGCACCCCGACTACTGGCGCTTCCTGACCGAGACGGAGGCCGTACGGGCGGCGGTCGGGCGCGTGGTGGAGCAGATCCGCGAGGAGCGCGGGGGCGGCCCGGCCGGGCGGGGCCGCGGCGCGGTGGGGTAGCCCGCGCGTCGGCGGAGCGGCGCAGTGCCCGGCCGGGGTCGGGGCGAAAGGGCCGGAGCCGAAGGGCGGGAACGGAAGGGCACGAGCAAGGAGGGGCGGGAGGGCCGGGGCGGAGGGCGCGAACGGAAGGGCCGAAGCGGGGGGCCGGAACCGCTGGGTCCACGGCCGCCGGGTCGTTAACCTGTGCGTATGCCTCGCTACGAGTACCGCTGCCGCACCTGCGGCGACACGTTCGAACTGAGCCGCCCCATGGCGGAGTCCTCCGCGCCCGCCGCCTGCCCCTCCGGGCACGACGACACCGTGAAGCTGCTGTCGACCGTCGCGGTCGGCGGTGCTGCGGCGGCCGCACCGGCCAGGCCTGCGGGCGGCGGCGGTGGCGGCGGGTGCTGCGGAGGCGGCTGCTGCGGCTGACGGGCCCCGCCCCGGGCTCGTCCATCCTAGGCCCCCTCCCGGGACCACCTGCCCCGAGGCTGCCGAGGCCACCTGGCCCGAGGCCGTCAAGACCACCTGGCCCAGGCCGCCGAAGCCGCCCGCCCCGAGCCCGCCGAGACCGTACGCCCCGACGGGCCGTCCCGACGCGCCGTCGCACCGGTCCCGACCTGGCCGCCGTGCCGTCCCCGTCGGCCGGCGACCGCGCCGCCCTCAGGCCGCCGCGGTCGCCGTTCGGGCCGCGGCCAGGAACCGGCGCAGGATCTCCTCCCCCGCCGCGACGCCCCGGTCGGCGAGCGCCTCGACGTTGCCGGCGCGCCAGCCCGTGTCGGCCAGCTCGCCGTGCCCGGGCCGCCACGCGCGGTCGGCGGCCAGCAGCAGGTCCGCGTCCAGCAGCGAGTCGCCCGCCGCGAGGACGGTGCGGGCGCCGGTGCGGCGCGCCACCTCCCGTACCGCCGCGCTCTTCGTCAGTGGCTTCGGCACCGCGTACACCTTGCGGCCCTGTAGGGACACCGTCCAGCCGCGCGCGCCCGCCCAGTCGGACAGCTCCGCGAGCCAGCCGTCGGGCAGCAGGGCCCGCTCGACGACGAGGTACGCGAAGAGGTCCTCCGCGACCCGTTCCTTCAGCAGCCACGCCGGGTCGGCGACGGCCAGCAGGTGCGCCCGTACCTCGTCGAGCGTGGCGCACTCGTCGGCGAGGCGCGCCGCGACGGCCTCCCGCCAGTCGCGGTCGGGCTCGCCGTCGACCAGTAGGTGGCCGCCGTTGGCGCAGATCGCGTAACGGGGCGCCGGGCCGGGCAGCCGGATGCGCCGGTACTGCTCCCGCGTGCGGGTGGTGACCGGGGTGAACGCGGCCGTACGGGCCAGTTCGCCGAGCAGTTCGGCGGCCGTCTCGGTGACGTACGACAGCGGCCTGCCCTGGTACACCTCCACGCACAGCAGCCGCGGCGCCTCGGCGTCGGGAGCCGTCAGCGCGAGCGCGGCCGTCGAGTAGATGAGGGTGCGGTCGAGGTCGCTGGCGACCAGCGCGGGCCGGACGGTCACGGCGCCGTCACCGCCCGGCCGTCGACGCCGGTCGCGCCGCGCGTGTACCGGGGGTGGACGAGCCCCACGCACGTGTACGGCAGTCCGTCGACCTCCTCGACCGGGACGCCGCGCTGCTCGGCGAGCAGGCGCACGTGGTCCAGGTCGGCGCCCGCGCCGCGCTGGGCGAGGACCTTCCACGGGACGCGGCGCAGCAGGACCCGGGTGGTCTCGCCGACGCCCGGCTTGACGAGGTTCACGTCGTGGATGTCGTACTCCTCGCTGATCCGCTCGACCGCCGCCCACCCCTCCCACGTGGGTATCCGGTCGGCGGCGAGGAGCCGGGCGGTGTCCGCGGCGACGGCGCCCGCGACCTCGTCGAAGCGGCCGGAGACCGCGTCGAGGAAGTCCGCGGACACGTCGGCGTGCGCCAGTTCGCGGTAGAACTTGGCGCCGTGGTAGTCGTCCGGGCCCACCAGGTCGGCGCGCAGGACGGTGCGGGAGACCAGCCCGGAGACCGTGGAGTTGAGGCAGGCGGAGGGGATGAGGAAGTCCTCGCGGGTGCCGTAGGTGCGCACGCAGGAGCCGGGGTCGGCGAGTACGGCGATCTCCGGGTCGAAGTCGGGGAAGGCGGCGAGGGCGGCGGCCAGTTCGCGGGTGATGGCGCCCTTGCCGGTCCAGCCGTCGACGAACACGACGTCCGCCGGGTCGTGGTGGGCGCGCAGCCAGCGCAGCGCGTTCGTGTCGATGCCCCGGCCGCGCACGATGGACACGGCGTAGTGCGGCAGGTCCAGGCCGTGGCGGTGCCGGGCCCAGCGGCGCATCAGCACGCCGACGGGGGTGCCGGCGCGCGCGAGGGAGACCAGCACGGGGCGCGGCGACCGCTCGGCGAGCACCGTCTCGGTGACGGCGCCGACGGCGCGGGCGATCCGGGCGGCGGAGCCGTCGAGGGCGGCGTGGAACAGCTTCTGGTACGCGTCGCTCGGCTGGTACTCCACGGGCAGCGACTCGGCGTAGTGGGCGCCGCCGCTCTGGATGGCCTCCTCGCGCTCCTCGGTGGGGGCCTCCAGCTCGACGGCCGACAGGTCCTTCAGGAGCCAGCCGACCTCGTCGGGGGCGTAGGAGGAGAAGGCGGGTCCGCGCAGCGGCTCGGGCAGCATGCGGGCTCTTTCCGGTACGTACGAGGGGACGGTCGCCAGCACGACGTGCGGGACGTGCGCGGTGAGCCGGGCGAGGAGGCCGTCCGGGGCGTGGAGGAGGGGGGTGTCGGCGGTCGAGTCGACGACGACGGCGACCGCGTCGAAGCCGGCGCCGGCGACGTTGTACGCGTACCGGTCGCCGGGGCCGTCCGCGGGGTCGTCGTGCGCGGGGAAGACGAGGCGGGTGCGGATGGCGTAGCCGGGGTCGTCGACGGCGAGGACGGGCGAGCGGGTGGTGGTGGAGAACCGCACGTCGGCGTGGGGGGCCCGCTCCTCCAGTGCGGCGGCCAGGGCGAGGGGGGCGTACATCAGCTCCTCGCAGCCCAGGACGAGGACGCGGGGGGCGCGGGCGGTGGCGCCGGCGGACGCGGACGACTCCGCGGACGATCCGGCGGGCACGGACGACTCGGTGGACGCGGACAGCCCCGCAGGCCCGGACAGCCCAGCAGGCCCGGACGACCCGGACGACCCGGCAGGCCCGAACAGCCCAGCAGACCCGACAGGTCCGACAGGTCCGACAGGTCCGTCAGACCCGCCAGGCCCGGCAGCCACGGGCACCCCAGCAGACGCAGCCGCAGGCGTGTCGGTCAGGGCGAGCGCCTCCGCCAGGCGGGCCGCCATCGACGGCAGTGCCGCGTCCAGGCGGGCCCGGTGCTCCGGGGTGAAGCCGTGTCGACCCCCGTCCGGCAGCCCGGCCGGCCAGCCCAGGTCCACGCGCCGTACGGCGGCCACGTCACCGGCCTCGGCCGGCGCGGGCGTCCTGTGGGCGGCCACCAGGGCGCGGCCCTTCTCCAGGACGCCGTCCGGCAGCCGTACCGTCCCCGCCGCGAGCGTCACCAGGTCCACCCGCGCGCCGATCCCGGCGGCGAACTCCGCCAGCCGTCCCCGGTCCCGTGCCGACCGCATGTCGACGAGCGCCACGATCACGTACCGCTCGCGCGGGTACCGCTCGTGCAGCGCCCGCACGGTGTTCAGGACGGTGGCGCCGGTCGAGAACTCGTCGTCGACCAGCACCAGCGGGCCCGGCCCGGCCAGCAGCCCGGGGTCCTCGGGGAGCAGGAGGTGCGAGGTGTGGTGGGAGTGGGACTCCTCGAACCCGGCCGCCCGGGGCACCCCCGGCACGGGGCGGCGCGTGGAGTGCAGGTACGGGGCGAGGGCCAGGCCGTCCGCGACGCAGTGGCCGAGGCCGGTCGCCGTCTCCGCGTACCCGACGACGACCGCGCGCCGCGCCTCCGCGTCGCCCAGCAGCTCCCGTACGCGGCGCCCCAGCTCGTACCCGGAGCCGCGCACCACGGCGGGGCTCTGCGGCACGTGCTTGCCCAGCACGCGGGAGACGAGGAGGTGCGCGCGTTTCCTGTTGTCCCGCAGGGCCAGCCCCAGCAGGCCGCGCAGCTCCTCGTCGTCCCCCCGCTCTCCGGAGAGCTCGACGCCGAGCCGCTCGGCGACCCATGTTCCCGTCCACACCGCGCTGTGAATGACGTGCCTCTTCTCTCTCGGGTACGGGTGGCTCGTGGGGTGCTGGGCGCCGCTCACGGCACCGCCAGACCCGCCGCGAGCAGTTCGACGAACCCCACGTCCGCCTTGGCCACGCCGAACACCTCGGCCCGTTGGAGCGTGCGCTCCGCCCAGGCCCGGTGCGGCTTCACCTCGTTCATCTTGTTCGTGTACGCGGAGCGCAGGACGCCGCCGCCGTCGCGCTCCGGGCGCAGGATGTCCCGGGCGTCGCTGTACTCCTCGTGGCTCACGACGGACAGGGCGTGCACGGGCTGGACGTGGGAGGGGTGGATGCAGGTCTTGCCGAGCAGGCCGTTGGCCCGGTCCAGCTCGATCTCGCGGAGCAGTCCGTCCAGGTCGTGCTCGATCAGCGCGGTGCGCAGGGCGTCGGCGCGGCCCTCCGTGAAGGGGCTGCGCCGCAGCATCGGCTTGAACATCCGCTCCTGGAGGCGGAAGTACTCCCACACCGGCCCGGTGATCGTGAAGCCGCTGCCGTCGGCGCGGCCCAGGACGTTGACGACGTCCGCGATGACGTGGGCGACGATCTGCACGTCGTACGCGGTCATGTCGGGTGAGCGGCGCAGCCCGTACGCGGAGCAGAAGTCGGTGACGCCGAGCCGCAGGGCCAGGACCCGGTCGCGGTGGGCGGTGACGGAGCGGGCGATCCCGGCGAGGGTGTCGGCGCGGGTCTCCAGGTGCAGCAGCTCGGGCGACTCCAGGACGGGCATCGCGTACAGGGGGCGGCCGGCGAGGGCGTCCTCCGTGACGGGCTCCGCCTCGGCGGCGGCGAGGGCCTCCAGGAAGGGCGTGCCGCGCTTCTCGGTGAACTTCGGCAGTACGAATCCGGACAGCAGCCGTACGGCGGGGCCGAGGCGGCGGGCCAGGTCGGGGATCTGCTCGGGTTCGCGGACGCGGATGAACAGCAGCGGCGGCTGGTCGTCCCGCCCGGCCAGGTCGGCGAACTGGCGTACGAGGTTCTCCTCGCCGTCCTCGACGTCCCCGTCGCCGATGGAGTCCTCCAGGCAGAGCACCATCGACACGACCCCGCGCCCGACCTGCTTCACCACGTCGTCGGCGAGTCTGGGGCGGGTGGCGGGGCTGTAGAGGGTGGCGCCGAGCGCCACCGAGAGGACGCGGGCCGGTGAGTGGCTGTCGAACGCGCACGGCTCCTGGTGGAACAGTCCGGCCCGAGCAGCAGGCGAGATGTGCCCGAAATGACGCATGCGGTTTCCCCGAACTGCCGTGACGTACGTACTGTGCTGCCTGCGGCCTGATGACATGTGGCCGGTAATAGTACGTAAGGACAAGTGTCGTCGGTTCCCCGCCGATGTGAACGCCGGGTGACGCGGGGGCCGCCTGCGGGGGTCGCACCGGGCGGCGCCCCGGTACCGGCCCCCCGCGTTGTCCCCCCGGCGGGCGGCCAGGCAGGATGACGGGCATGACGCACGAGATGCTGAAGGGCTCGAACGTCCCGCTCGACGTCGCGGCCGTACGGGCCGTACTGCGCTGGACCCCTGGCCCGGAGGTCCCCGACGTGGACGCCTCGGCCCTGCTGCTCGGCCCGGACGGGCGGGTGCGTTCCGACGAGGACTTCGTCTTCTACAACCAGCCCCGGCACCCCTCCGGCGCGGTGCGGCGGCTGCCCAAGAAGCGCGTGGAGGACGGGCTCACCGACACGGTCGAGACGGACCTGGCGGGGCTGGAGCCGTCCGTGGACCAGGTGGTCGTCGCGGCGTCCTCGGACGGCGGCACCTTCGCGCACGTACCGGACCTGCGGATCGTGCTGTACGACGCCGCCGCGGGCGAGGGCGCCGAGGCGCTGGCGTCGTTCCACGTGCGCCCGGAGACGGGCGAGGAGACCGCCATGATCTGCGGCGAGCTGTATCGCAGGGGTGAGCGGTGGAAGTTCCGCGCGGTGGCGCAGGGCTATCCGACGGGGCTGATCGGGCTGGCCACGGCGTTCGGCATCTCGGTCGACGAGGAGGAGGCCGCCGCCGCGGCCTCCCGGGGCCCCGAGCCGACCGCTGACCCCGTGGCCTCCCAGGGCCCCGAGCCGATCGCCGACCCCGCGGCGCCGGTCCCCGGCACGGATTCCGGCGCGGTCTCCGGCGCGGACCCCGAGGACGCCACCCGGGCGATACCCGTCCCGGCCGCCGCCACCGGCGCCGCGGTGGCTCCCGCCGTCCCCGCCGTCCCTCCGGTGCCGCCCCCGCCGACCGTCCCGCCCGCGTACGGCTACCCGCACACCGGGTCGCCGCAGCCCGCCTACGGCTACCCCCAGCCCGCGCCGGCGCCTCCGTACGGCCCGCCCGCCCCGCAGCCCGCCTACGGCTACCCGCACCCGGCGCCCCAGCCGGTTCCGGCGGCGGCCGGGGCGCCCGTACCGGACCCGGACTTCCGGCTGCCGCCGATGGGCCCCCAGTTCCAGCGCTGAGCCGCGGCGCGGGGCCGGGGGCGCGGCGGCGCGGCCGTCAGCGCGTCCCCGTCTTGAAGCCGCGGCCCCACTGCATGCCCCAGCCGTACATCCGGTCCAGCTCGCCCTGGAAGCCGTAGACGAACTTCACCTCGCGCCGCACCACCAGCTCGCCCTTGACGTTCTCCAGCAGGAAGACGGCGCAGGAGCGGGCCTCGGGGGCGCGCTCGTCGAGCTCGATCTCGATGCGCGGGCCGTTGCTCGGGTAGAGCGTCATCATGGCGTGGGTGCGGTCGAAGGCCGGCGTCTGGTCGTAGATGTAGACGAAGAACAGCAGCCGTCTGATGTCGTCCCGGTGGTCGAGGTTGACGAAGATCGTCTCGCCGGACGGCGAGCCGAACCGGTCGTCCCCGCTGAGCTTCACGTACGGCGGGTCGTTGAGGTCGCCGAAGTAGCCGCCGAGCGGCTGGACGACGCCCTTGGTGCCGTCGGCCAGCTCGTACAGGCACCCGATGTCCAGGTCGACGTTGGCCACGGCCCGGGTGTGGGCCTGGACCGGTTCGGGCTGGAAGAACTTCAGCGGGTGCCGCAGCAGCCGGCCGCTCTGCCGGGGCCTGCTGTCGAAGTCGGACGTGCGCATCTTCCACGAGAGGTTGACGCGCAGGTTGCCGGTCGCGGCGCCCTGCTTGGTCAGCGAGACCGTCGGGCGTCGCCGTGTCAGGTCGATCGCGTTGGTCGCGGCGCCGCCCGAGTCGAACTGCGCCGTCCTGTTCTGCCGCAGGCTGTCCCAGAAAGCCATGCCACCCCCCAAGGTGTCCGGATACGCGGCGGGGGGGGGGGGGGGGGCCCCGCCCCCCCCCCCC